>JBKHES010000035.1:0-19701 GCA_046540695.1 Desulfobacterales bacterium | reverse complement strand
GAATGCAGAAATTATTCAAGCCGGATTGCTTTTTCCGGGCATACCTCCTGGCAGCAGAAACAGGCTATGCAGGTTTCTTCGTCAACAACCGGCAGATCGGTCTGCCCGTCCATAACAAGCGCCGAAACCGGGCACTGCTCAGCACAGGTACCGCAGCCTGTGCACAGTTTTTCATCCGGAATCGGCCGCACCTGAATCCTGCTGGAGATCAGTTCCTGGATATTCGGATTGTTAAGGTTTGCTTCGCCCCCAAGCGGGGGTATCTTATAATCCGGTAGAGTCTCCAGTTTGCCGTGGATCTTTATTGATTCTTGCCCATAGTCGCCCAGCCCCTTTTCCCTTGCATACTGCAGAAACCTGAGGCGGCCCGGATCAAGACCCATCATTGTTGCAATTACAGCATCCACTGCAACCGCGTTATCTCCTGCGATTATGCAGCCTATATCCCGCAGATCAGGAGATGCCGGGCCGTTTCCTTCCATGCCCACAACAGCATCCACGATGAACAGATCAGGGACCCTCAGCGAAAACACATCCACCAGGAGTTCGTGGAAACGCTCCGGAGAACCGGCTGCCTTGTGCAGCTTTGCCTTTATCGCACCAGGCATGATTCCGTAGCTGTTTTTGAGCGCGCCAGTAATTACAGTAAGGCCGTGGGTCTTGAACTTGGGCAGGCTTATGATCACATCGGCGTCAAACACCGCGCGCGACACGCTCACCGTGGACATGAAATCCGGGTTAAATGATACAGGAACGGGATCATCGCCTATGTTTTCGTAGTACCCGCCTGCAGCCTCCATGAGACCTGTTTTTTTAAAACTTTCCTGGTTGGCTCCGTAATCGAGCATGCCCGGATTGTCTCCCACGACTATTGAGGCGGGATTTTGGGATACAGCCTTTTCCAGCACGGCAGACAGCACCGCCGGATGTGTTGTAATGCCTTCTTCCGGTTTTGCTGATCTTAACACGTTTGGCTTTATGAGTATCTTTTTGCCGGTAATATCAACCGGAAACAGGTCAAATGCCCTGTCAACAGCCTGCCTGACACTTTCGTAGGATGCAGGGTGAATCATTACTTCAGACATAACAGCCCCTTTTCTATCCTTTCTTTGAGTTCATCGCCGATGTCGTTGAAATCCTCCCACCTGATCCAGGCCAGGCCCTCGTCTTCGAGATAGCCGGCGAGGCTGCCTCTTGCAAAAACCAGGTCACCGCTGCGGGCCATGTTGTAATCGGTCATGCCGTCTCCGATAACTATCCTGGGGTCTGCATTGAAAATCTTCATCACCTCTGCCTTTGCCACCAGTTCGCTGCCTCCTTCGAATTCTGAATGCACCTCCAGATAAGGGCCGCTGTCATCCACGTCCGCGGCAAAAACACGGCTCACCCTGTCGATCAGGGGGCCCAGTCCGGCCTCAACCATGCCGCGCACACCGCCTGATACGATCACAAAAGTGATGCCGTTTTTTTCCAGAAAACCCAGGAAGTCTTCAAATCCCGGACGAAGCGGGATCTGGCGGACAAAGGAAAGCACCTCGCAATAGCGCGCGGAAGGAATGGACTCAAGCATTTCACGCACCCCGCTGCGCAGGGTTACGGAACCGGAGACAAGCCTTGCTTTCATGTCCTGCCATTTATCAGGCACGAAATGCTCAAAAACCGCCTGCAGGCTTTCCTGGGCAGTTATGGTGCCGTCGAAATCACAGAATACGAAAGGTTTTTTATCCTGCCGCCCGTCTTGTGCCATCTGCAGACTCCGTTGAAAATAAGGAACGCGTGCTTCGGGTTCCTTCACTGGTTATCGCTTCGAATCTTTATTTTCCGGACGCATTCTTCAAGGTAATTGTTTACGCTTTCCGAGTCCTCCATGTCCAGGACTGCATCCAGGGCTTTTCTGGCCTCTGCCTGGGTTATCTTCCGGATAAACTGCTTTGCGCCCGGAATCGATGACGGGTTCATGCTCAGGCGGTCTGCAGCCATACCCGCATAAAGAAGAAGGCATTCCGGTTTTGCAGCGGCTTCCCCGCATATGCTAACCTGCTTGCCGCGTTTTTTGCAGATTTCCACGATCTGGTAAATCGTGGCTATCACCGAGGGATGCAGTGCATTATAAAGATTGGCCACCTTCTTGTTGTTTCTGTCCACCGCCAGAAGATACTGGATCAGATCGTTGGTTCCTACGCTTATGAAATCAACATATTTGAGCAGGCGGTCGAGTATTGCCACGGCACCCGGCACCTCTATCATTATGCCCGTTGAAATCTCTTTGTCATATGCTATTTGTTTTTCATCGAGCCCCTGTTTTTCCTCTTGCACGAGCCCGATAACCTTCCGGATTTCCTCGACACCTGAGATCATGGGAAAAAGAAGATGCACGGGCCCGTGGGCTGATGCCCTCAGAATGGCCCTGATCTGCCTGCGGAACTCCTCTTCGAGCTCAAGGCTGATGCGGATGGAACGCCACCCCAGAAAAGGGTTGTCTTCCCTGGGATAATCCAGGTAGGACAAAAACTTGTCCCCGCCCACGTCAAAGGTACGGATGGTAACAGTGCGGCCTTCTGCCTTCTGCAGCATTCTTGTGTACAAAGAGACCTGGTCTTCCTCTCCGGGAAAGCTCCTGCGCAGCAGAAACGGAAACTCTGTGCGGTAAAGCCCTATATGATCGGCCCCGTACTCTTTTACATGGGGAATATCAGAGAGCAGGCCGATGTTTGCCCCCAGCCGTATGTGGATCCCGTCCGTGGTTATTGCGGGCAACTCCCGGATGGCTGTGAGCCTCTGCCTGATCATCCGGTTTTCATTCTGCCGCCGCTCGTATTCCTCCCTGATAACGGATCCGGGATTTACGAACACAAAACCCGAGGCCCCGTCCACTATCAAAAAGTCTTTTTCCCGGACGTGTTCGAACAGGCCTTCAACCCCTATGACGATAGGAATTTCAAGTGACTTTGCAAGGATCACCGTATGCGAGGTTCTGCCCCCGCTGGCAGTGACAATGGCCTTCAGATTAGGCTGCCTGATTGCCAGCAGGTCAACGGGGGAAATATCGGATGCCACAACGATGGTGGGCCGGGCCATTGGTTCATGAGGGTCCCCGGTGGCGCCCATCAGTTGTCCCAGCACCCTGCGTCCTACATCGAGCACGTCTGCCGCACGTTCGCTCAAGTAAGCGTCATCCATGTTGCGGAATGTTTCAACATACCCCAGTATCACCTGCTTGAGAGCGAACTCCGCGCATCTGCCCGAGCGTATGATCTCAATTATTTTAGCCCTGAGTCCCTCGTCCTGAAGAAACATCAGATGGGCATCCAGTATGGCAGACCCCTGTTCGGAGACGCCCACGCCCTGGCTGACCACTTGCCGGATCTGAGCAGCGGCGTTTTCAAAGGCCTCGTTAAGGCGCTTTATGTCTGCCTCCGGCGAGTCGGCCAGGCTGCACTGCACGTTGTCGAAATCTATGTTCTCGGGAAGATAATGAGCATACCCCTCTGCCACCTCCTCTGATACAGGATCCCCGGCAAGGTGAACAAATTGCCCTGATTCGTCATCCTGAAGCCTACGCCGGATAACAGCCTCGGAAAATACTGATTTCCTGCGGGTCAGGTCATCAAGAAGACCGGTATAGGCCACTGTGGCCGATACCTGGCTGGCAATATTTGAAAAAAGCGGAATATCCTCGTCTTTTATGCCGTCTTCCGCTATCGTCTGCAGAACCAGCACGCCGAGTACCTTTTGATGATAAATCAAGGGCAGCCCCAGGAACGTGGCATATTTTTCCTCGCCGCTGGCTGCGTAAAACTTGAACCTGGGATGTGTTTCAGGCCGTACCGCGAAAACCGGCTGCATTTTTTCCAGCGCCAGACCCGTGAGTCCCTCGCCCACCTCCATTTCAATCGCGTCAACAGAAGACTGGGAAAGCCCGCGGGTGGCCTTTAAAACAAGCCTGTTCTCCGATGGGTCATAAACGTAGACTGAGCATACATCTATTGCCATTCGCTCAGCCACCTTGGCGACAATCTGGTCGAGCGTGGTTTCAGGATCACCGGATTCGGTTATTGTCTGGAAAATATCTTCAAGGATGCTGATCTGATACGCATGCATTAAGGTATATCCGATAACTTGCAATAATGGTTCAACTCAGGTTCCATAACAGGGAAAAAACAATATAGGCATAATTTACTGCTTATTCAAGAAACATCTGCCGGGCCGCCGTCTGCTGACTTGTCAATCATTTCAAGCTCTCCTAAGATCTCGTCGCGTGTCGCCTCGAGTTCATCAAGCTTCTGGATGAAAACCGGTTTTACGGAATGCGGGGGAATCCTTTCGTTCAACTCCTCGATTTCCTGTTCGATGCGGCGGAGCTTTTCTTTGAGAAGCCGCTTTCTTTCCGTCATGAATTATGCCTCCGGCATTAATCAGGGTTTAAATCCTCCACCCAACAGCTCCGGATATGGCTTTTTTTTCACCGGTTCTACCATGCCGTACCTGTTTCTGATCAGTGAATTTTTTTACCCAGGATACGGGTGGAGTTCAGCACGGCTATCAGGGCCGTGCCCACATCTGCAAAAACGGCAGCCCACATGGTGGCCATGCCCACGGCCCCGAGCGTTATAAACGCTGCCTTTACCGAAAGAGCTATTACAATGTTCTGCCATACTATTATACGTGTCTGCCTGGCAATTGCAACAGCCTCTGCCATTTTTGCCGGAGAATCGGTCATAAGAACCACGTCTGCGGTTTCAATGGCCACGTCAGAACCCAGCGCCCCCATGGCAACCCCCACGTCAGCCCTGGCTATAACCGGTGCATCGTTTATACCGTCTCCGACAAAGGCGACCTTCCCCCTGCCCGTGTTTTCCTTCTGGATTTTTTCAAGCACAGAAACCTTGTCTTCGGGCAGCAGATCTGCATAATGGCCGTCGAGCAACAGGCTCTCCGCGATATAATCGGCTGCGCACTGGTTATCGCCGGTCAGCATTATGATTTTTTCAACCCCGGATGCGCGCAGGGATGCAACGGCGGCTGCCGCGTCCTCACGGATCCGGTCGCCTATGAGTATATAGCCCGCGTATTTTCCTCCGGCTGCAACGTGAGCCACGGTGCCTTCAATCATGCACTGGTCGTGTTCTATGCCTGCGCTGTGCATGTAGCGGTCGTTTCCAACCAGTACTGACACCCCGTCGAGTTCCACCCTCACCCCGCTTCCCGATATTTCGGCATGCCCCGAAACCCTGCCGGGATCAACATTTTTACCCTTCTCTGTATAGGCATCGACTATTGCCCTGGCAATCGGATGATTGGAATGCTGCTCGGCCATTGCAGCAAACTCGAGCACCTGATCGCTTTTATAGCCGTTGTCAGTTACCACCTGCTTTACCTGAAACACCCCTTCGGTCAAAGTACCTGTTTTATCAAATATCACGGTACTAACCCCTGCCAGGGCGTCTATATAATTGGACCCCTTCACAAGAATGCCGTGTCTTGAAGCCCGTCCTATGCCGCCGAAATACCCAAGGGGAATGCTGATCACAAGTGCGCAGGGACACGAGATTACAAGCAGGACCAGTGCCCTGTAGACCCATTGTTCAAGTGATGCTCCCTGGATAAAAAGCGGCGGCAGAAAAGCAATAGCCATTGCACCGAATACAACCGCAGGGGTGTAATACCTTGCAAAAACCGTGATGAAATTTTCAGTGGCTGATTTGCGCGCGGCAGCGTTTTCAACAAGCTCGACCATGCGGGCTATGGAGGATTCCGAGTACGGCTTTTCCACTTTTACCGTAAGGGTGCCCCCCATGTTGATGCCGCCGGCCATGACCGTGTCTCCGGGCTTCACGCTGCGGGGCACCGACTCCCCTGTAAGCACCGAGGTATCCACCTGGGAGCTGCCTTCTGTGACGCCTCCGTCAAGGGGGATTTTTTCGCCGGGCCTGACGATAATTACATCTCCGGGAAGGACGCTTTCCGGGGCCACGCTTGAAACTCCCTGCCCGGTTACAAGGTTGGCATATGACGGCCGTTCTTCCAGCAGAGACGAAATCGAGCGCCTGGATCTCGACACTGCAAGATTCTGGAAAAACTCCCCTGCCCTGTAGAAAACCATGACACCCACGGCTTCTGAAAAGGCCCCTATTGCCATGGCTCCTGCCGTGGCAATTGACATGAGCACGTTTTCGTCAAAAAAATCCCTCCGGGCAATGGTGCGCAGGGCTGAGATCAGGACCCGCCAGCCCGCCGCGAGATAGGCTGCAGCAACCAGCACATGGAATAATGCAGGGTTAAGCGCAAGACCCTCCCAATACTCACCTGCCAGAACCAGAAAAAATAAAACCACGGCAACGGCTATCTTTGCGATCTCGCGGGCTGCCCGGAATTCGCTGTCCGAAGAATCTTTTTTCCCTGCGGCCGGACCGGAGATGGGCTCTATTTCCACTTCCGGGTCCGCCTTTTTTACGGCAAGCCTGACTTTCTCGTGGTCATCTGAATCAACATTCAGGGTCAGGGTGCTGAAATCAACCGTTGCCTGACCAATACCCGGGGTCCTGTTAAGTGCATCCTCGATCTTTCCCGCGCACATGGCGCAGTCAAGATTGCTTACCCTGTATTTCATAACATGTGTCCCTGTTTATCGCTTTTCCTGTATGTGCTGCATGCCCAGATTAAGGACCCTTCTTATGTGGTCATCATCCAGGGCATAATAAACGACCTTTCCCTCGCGCCTGTGCCTTACAATGCGCGACTGTTTTAAAAGCCTGAGCTGGTGGGATACGGCTGACTGCTTCATGTCAAGAAGCGCACACAAATCGCAGACGCACATCTCTGACTCTGACAATGCCCAAAGAATGGAAATACGGGTGCTGTCGCCGAATATCTTGAAAAAATCCGCAAGATCACAGAGATCGCCGTTTACCGGCATTGAAGCCCTTACCGCTTCAAGTATCCGGCGGTGAATTATCCGCTCTGTACAAATATCCGCTGTTTTTCTGCTGTTTTGCGCTTTATCCAGCTTCTTTTCAGGCATAATGATTTTAACCCCCGGTTTCAAATTATCATATGAACACATAATAATATGTTTGCATGCTGCCTTGTCAACACTTTTTCCAATGGAGATAAATCTAATCAGGCCCTTTTGGCTCTGTCACCCTGTTTCCCCTCCATCGAAATCAAAATCAAAATCGGGATCGGGATCGGGGTCGGGATCGCCATCGGCAATTTCAGAGATAATCCCCCGTCATTTGACAATCACGGCAAAAAAGATTAAACTTTACCCGGATTAAATAAACTACCGGAGGAAGTATTGGTTCTGGTTATCGGTGAAATCCTAATGGATGTATTTCCTGAATACCGGCGCATCGGCGGTGCGCCGTTTAATTTTTCCTACCACCTGCATCATTTCGGCCTTCCAGTACGCTTCATCTCCCGCATAGGACAGGACGAAGCCGGAAAAGAAATACTTAAAATCCTGGAGAGCAATGAATTCGACACCCGGGGCATACAGATTGACCATGAGCGTCCCACCGGAAAAGTCAATGTGCATCCGGATCCAAAAAGCGGCCACAGGTTTGAAATAGTTGAAAACGCCGCCTATGACCGCATAGAACTGCCGAAGCTTCCGGAATCTGCAGCAGGAACAACACCGCTAATGATCTACTTCGGCACCCTTATCCAGCGCACCCCGGCGGCCTTTGCCGAAATACAGCAGTTTCTCTACAACCGCAGCCCGCAGACCAGGTGCATGTGCGACATAAACCTGCGGCCAGGGTGCTACAGCTCTGAAACCGTCCTGAAATCCATTCAGCAGGCCGATATTTTGAAGATAAACGATGAAGAAATTGAAACAGTGCAAAAGATGCTTTCAAACAGCCTTGAGACCGGGGACTTTGTTTTTTGGCTGATGAAGGAATACAACATCGAAATGGTCTCCCTGACCCGCGGCAGCGAAGGAAGTGAACTGTATACGGGCCGCATGCGCCATACCGCCCCGGTGCCGGAATCCGGGCCGCTGGCTGATACAGTGGGCGCAGGGGATGCCTATGCCGCAGTGCTGGCACTGGGATATCTTAAAAACTGGCCGCCTGAGAAGATACTTTCCGAGGCCTCGGCCTTTTCAGCAGAAATATGCAGAATTCAGGGTGCGGTACCGGAGGACCGGTCATTTTACGAAGATTTTATAAAGAGGATAGCAGGAGAAACGAATGCCTGAAATTGAAAATCCGGTGTATGTCCAGATGTTCAGCATCCACGGCTTAGTCCGGTTTGAAAACCCGGAACTCGGAAGGGACGCAGATACCGGCGGCCAGGTAATGTATGTCATAGAGCTGGCCAGGCATCTCAGCAAAAGGCCTGAGATAAGGAAGGTGGATCTTTTTACCCGGCTGATTGACGATCCCAGGGTATCGGATGATTATGCCCGGCAGATAGAGCAATATAATGAAAAATGCAGGATAGTGCGCATACAGTGCGGAGGCAAAAAGTATTTCAGAAAAGAGCTTTTATGGCAGTACCTGGATGAATACATAGACAAGACCATAAAGTTCATGCGGAAAGAAGGCGATTGCCCTGACATATTTCACGGCCACTACCCTGATGCCGGCTACGTTGCAATGAACATGGCAGAAATCTACGATCTGCCATTTGTTTTCACCGGTCACTCCATGGGGATCCCCAAAAAGCAGAAACTGCTCAACGACGGAATGAAGGAATCCGAAATCATAAAAAAATACAGGATAGACACCAGGATTAACGTCGAAGAGCAGATCATTAAAAACGCGGATCTCATCGTTACCAGCACAAGCCAGGAAATCACCGATCAGTACGGACTTTATAAGAACTCGAAATATCCTGAATACAGGGTAATCCCCCCGGGAATTGATGTTGAGCGGTTCCATCCCTATTACCATGACCGGCTGCCGGAAACAGAAAAGCCGGAGTATGCAAAATACGCACAGGCAAGCATGCTCGCCCAGCTTGAACGTTTCTTGATGTATCCTGACAAGCCGCTGATTCTGGCGCTTTCCCGCCCTGACAAGCGCAAGAACATCTCCGGGCTCATCCAGGCCTACGGTGAGGACAAGGAACTGCAGGCAATGGCAAACCTGGCCATATTCGCGGGCATCCGCAAGGACATCAACGATATGGAAGAAAACGAAAAGGAAGTCCTAACCCGGATGCTGCTGATGATGGACCGCTATGACCTTTACGGGAAAATGGCCATACCCAAAAAACATGATCCGGAATACGAAGTTCCGGAGTTATACCGTATAACCGCTGAAAAAAGGGGGGTATTCGTAAACCCTGCCCTCACCGAGCCCTTCGGCATCACACTGCTTGAGGCGGCGGCCACGGGGCTGCCTCTTGTGGCAACCAACGACGGCGGGCCGCGCGACATCATAGGCAACTGTGAAAACGGCATACTTGTGGACCCCACGAACCCTGAGAAAATAGCGGATTCGATCCGCAAAATCCTCATAGATGAGCAATTGTGGCAGGATTATTCAAAAAATGGGATTTTAAAAGTACGCAAATACTATACATGGGACAGCCATGCTGAAACCTATGTAAAAGAAATCACCCCCATTGTCTCTCAAAGCAAGGCCGAGGGGATACCTTCGGCAGAGTACGGCAGGGCTGTTGGAAAGCGCCTTTCCAGGGTTCAGCGCTTTCTGATAACAGACATAGACAACACCCTGATCTGCGATGAAGACCCTTATGTGGAGGAATTTATCGGCTGGCTTGAACAAAACAGTGAAAAAACCGGCTTCGGTGTTGCCACGGGCCGAAGGGCGGATTCCGCGGTAAAAATACTTGAGCAATACGGTTTTCCAAGGCCTGACGTGCTGATCTCGGATGTGGGCACTGAGATCTATTACGGAAAAGATCTTCGCTATGATCAGGGATGGGATACCCATATCGCCCGTGGATGGGACAGGGATAAAATCACTGAACTGCTGTCGGGGTTCAGCTTCCTTGAACTTCAACCGTCCTCGGCACAGAAGAAATTCAAGATCAGCTACAACATGGAACCCGGCAAGGACAGGCTGGCAAAAATCCATCACAGGCTTGACAGCAGGAAAATCCGTTACAATCTTATCTATTCTCACGAAAAATACTTGGACATTATCCCTTACAGGGCGTCTAAAGGCAAAGCAATCAGGTATCTGAGCTACAAGTGGGAGATGCCCTTAAAACAGTTTCTCGTGAGCGGGGATTCGGGAAACGACGAGGAAATGCTGCGCGGAGAGCAGCTAGGAGTGGTGGTGGGCAACTACAGCCCTGAACTCAAGTACCTAAAGGGAATCAAAAGGGTCTATTTTGCAAAAAAGCCCTGTACAGGCGGAATCCTTGAAGGAATCCGCAGGTATTCCTTTGCTTGACAGGAAAGGCGAAACATGAAAAAAGCCTGTTTTACAGCGGCAGCAATTCTGTTTCTTTCAGCTGCGGCAGCAGTGACGCCGGCAGAGGCTGAAAGCAGCGGGGAAGAACTGAGCGTATTTGTCAGCATTCCTCCCCAGAAGCATTTCGTGGAACAAATAGCAGGAGACCGCGTTGATGTAAGAGTCATGGTCCCGCCCGGGTCGCATCCGGCTACATATGAGCCGGCTGCCCGCCAAATGGCGGCCCTGTCGGAATGCGAACTCTATTTTGCCGCCGGCGTGCCTTTTGAAAAGGCATGGATGGAAAAAATCCTGGCGGCAAATCCCGATCTCAGAGTTGTTCACACTGACGCATGGATAGAAAAACAGCCTGTGGAACGCGGCAGCCATCACGGTCATGACCACGGAACCGCGGACCCGCACACGTGGCTTTCCCCGCCCCTGGTCATGGTGCAGGCAAGGCACATCTTAACATCCTTGACGGCCGCGGATCCTGAGAATGCTGATTTGTATAATTCCCGCTACAAGGATTTTATTTCAAAAACTGCTGAACTGGATGAAAAGCTGCGCAGCCTTTTTCCAGCCGGGGAGAAAAAATACGAGTTCATGGTATTTCACCCGGCCTGGGGGTATTTTGCTGATGCGTACGGGCTCAAACAGACAGCGGTTGAAACAGAAGGCAAGTCTTTGAAAGCCGCGGAAATAAGACGTCTTGTGGAGCATGCAGAAAAAAAGGACATAAGAGCGGTCCTGGTCCAGCCCCAGATCTCGTCCCGAACAGCGGAAATGATAGCATCGGAGATCGACGGCGAGATCATCAAAGCAGACCCGCTTGCTGAAAACTGGGCGGAAAACCTGATTGAAGTGGCAGAAATCATAAGCCGTGCCTCGAGGTGAGCTTTAATGAATGAACCCCTTATTTCCATTAAGAATCTTTATTTCTCATACGACCATGTTCCAGTGCTGGAAAACGTGAGCTTCAATGTTGCGGAAAAGGAGTTTCTCGCAGTTATCGGCCCGAACGGAGGCGGCAAGTCCACGCTGGTAAAGCTGGTCCTCGGGCTGCTCAAGCCTGATGCCGGCAGTATAATGGTTTTCGGAAAACCACCGGCAAGGGTTTCACACCGTTTCGGTTACGTGCCGCAGGATGTTGCAATCAACAGGTCTTTTCCCATTTCTGTGATGGATGTTGTTTTACTGGGCCGGCTGCGTCACGGCGGGAAAAAGCGCATTACCGGCACCGACCGGCAGGCGGCGCTTGATTCACTCGAGTTAATGGGCATGCAGGGGTACGCGGACAGGAGGATAGACGATCTGTCAGGAGGGCAGCGCGAAAGGGTTTTTATAGCCCGGGCGCTTACCACGGACCCGGATATTCTGATTCTCGACGAGCCCACCGCAGGCGTGGACACTGAGGGCAAGACCGAGCTTTACTCCCTTCTGCGGGACTTAAACCGTACCAAAACTATAATAGTGGTCAGCCACGACCTCATGGTAATGTCTTCCTACGTCACCTCTGTTGCCTGCGTGAACCAGCAGGTATACTACCACGACCAGGGCGAGGTAACAGGTGACATGATCGACATGGGATATCAGTGCCCGGTGGAATTAATAGCCCACGGACACCCCCACAGGGTTCTAAAGGTGCACGGGGACGATTCATGATAGAGGTTCTGCAATTCGAGTTCATGAGAAACGCCCTTGTTGCGGGTCTTTTTGCAAGCCTGATCTGCGGGGTAATAGGCACCTTCGTGGTTGTAAACCGGCTTGTATTCCTTGCAGGCGGAATCGCGCATGCAGCATACGGCGGCATCGGGCTTGGCCTTTTTTTGGGCATTCCCTACATAATCGGCACCCTGGCTTTTTCCCTGGGCGCGGCCCTTATAATGACTGCTGTAACCCTGAAGTCGGCCCACCGCTCAGATACCTTCATAGGAGTGCTGTGGGCGGTGGGCATGGCCGTGGGCGTTATACTCACGGATCTTACACCGGGCTATAACGTTGATCTTATGAGTTACCTGTTCGGCAGCATCCTTGCGGTGCCGTCCGCAGAAATCTGGTGGATGACTGCTCTTGGCGCGGCTGTTTTGGTTCTTACCCTGGTTTATTACAGGGATCTGCTCGCAATTTCCTATGATCCCGAATTTGCAAGCCTTCGCGGAGTGCCCGTCGGCCCGCTGTATTTTCTTTTCATGGCGCTGGTGGCTGTATCCATCGTATTTATAATACGGGTTGTGGGGCTCATCCTTGTCATTGCACTCCTGTCCATCCCGCCTTACATCGCGGAAAAATACGCACGCACGCTCGGCACCATGATGGCCCTGGCGGTTTTTCTTTCCATGATATTCAACGTAGCCGGACTCTGGGCGGCTTACGCCTTTGACCTCTCCTCCGGGCCTTGTATTATACTGGCTGCAGCTGCGGGATTTTTCATCTCCCTGGCAGCTGACGTCCTGCTCTTGAGACGCCGCAAAAAAGCCTTTTTGAAAGGTTAAAATAATTGCTCGATTTTTGCTTTTTTTTATATTATAAAATAAAAACAAACTTGGTCAGATGCGCGAATGCTGTTTGTACAGCGATTCTGCTCATCCCGGTTCTTATCGCCGTCACAGGCTGCACTGCCGTACATCACGAAAACCGGCCCGTTGATCCGGACACCGGGGTGATAGACATGGCCGTCAGGGTGTACCGCGGTCCCCTGGATCACTTAAACGCGGTACGCACAGGGCATTGCGCCATGCATCCCTCCTGCTCGCATTACGCGCAGGAGGCGGTACAAAAACACGGACCGGCGGCGGGGATAATGCTGGCATGCGACAGGCTTATCCGGTGCGGACGGGATGAGCTTGATTACGCGCCGAAAGTTCCAGTTAACGGAAAGTGGAAATATTATGACCCGCTTTCCATAAACGACTTCTGGTTCTCCGGGGGCAATAACCCTGCCCCCGGGAGGCAAAACAGGTAAAACAAGGAGGTTGCATGGGTGCTGACATCCAACCCTACAAAGCCGAAAACCCCATCAGGGTGGTCACTGCCACTTCGCTTTTCGACGGCCACGATGCCGCAATAAACATAATACGGCGAATTCTGCAGGACACCGGGGCTGAAGTCATCCACCTGGGCCACAACAGGTCAGTGGATGAAATCGTGAATGCTGCTATAGAAGAAGATGTACAGGGCATCTCGGTATCAAGCTACCAGGGCGGACACGTTGAGTTTTTCAAGTACATGGCAGACAGGCTCAGGGAAAAAAATGCCGGACACATCAAGATATTCGGCGGAGGCGGCGGGGTTATTGTGCCCGAGGAAATCCGCGAACTTGAAAACTACGGTGTCACCAAGATCTATTCCCCCACGGACGGCGCAAAAATGGGCCTGCAGGGAATGATCAACCACATGATGGAAAACATGGATTTTTCAACGGCTTCAGTGGCAGGCGCGGACCCTGAAGGGGTGTCTGCGAAGGACCCGCTGGCAATTGCCAGGATGATTTCCTCTGCGGAACTCGCTGCTGCAAAAAACGACAAGGCCCTTGAAGACATCCGCAGCACGGTCAAATCCAGGCTCCCTGACAAGCGGATTCCCGTGATCGGGCTCACAGGCACCGGGGGAGCGGGCAAGTCCTCGCTCACAGACGAGCTGGTTCTCAGGCTTCTGCACGACAACCCTGACATGAACATAGGCATTCTTTGCTGCGATCCGTCCCGAAGAAAAACCGGCGGCGCACTTCTCGGAGACCGTATCCGCATGAACGCCATAGACAGCCCCAGGGTTTACATGCGCAGCATAGCGGTTCGCCGTACCAGCATGGAACTGCCTGTTGTCCTGCCTGACGCCTCGGAAATCCTCAAGGCCGCAGACATGGACCTGATCCTGATCGAAACCGCGGGAATCGGCCAGGGAGCATCCAGCGTATTCGATCTAACTGATCTTTCAGTCTATGTCATGACCAGCGATTACGGGGCTGCCACCCAGCTCGAAAAAATAGACATGCTCGATTACGCGGACCTGATCGTGGTCAACAAGTTCGACAAGCAGGGAAGCGAAGACGCGGTGCGCGACATCCGCAAGCAGGTGCAGAGAAACAGAAAGGCATTTGACTCCAGGCCAGAGGATATGCCCGTATTCGGGACAATAGCTTCTAGGTTCAACGACGACGGGGTCACAGCCATGTACCACTACCTTCTCGGCCGGGTGGCTGAAAGGACCGGGGTTGAAATGACATCCTCGCTTCCTGTGCCTGACACAAGGACATCTTCTTCCAAGACAATCATAGTACCGCCTGAACGCAACCGTTATCTGTCTGAAATCTCTGAAACCCTTCGCGACTATCACCTCCATACCACAAACCAGGCAGAAGCAATCCGCAACGCCTGGCATGTCAAGCAGACTGCACAGCGCCTTTCCGGGCGCAGCCTTACAGGGGATTCCGACTCTTTGATGGATATGCTCAAAAAGGAAATAGAGTCTGCTGATGCACAGGTAACCACTGAGAGCAAAAACCTGCTTTCGCAATGGGAGCAGATCAAGTCAGATTACACCGGAGACGAGCTTGTCTACCAGGTGCGCGACCGCGAAATCCGTCAGCCCCTGTATGCAGAAAGCCTTTCAGGAACCCGGATCCCGCGTATCGCCCTGCCCGGCTTCAAAGACCCGGCAGAGATATACACCTGGATGCGCAGGGAAAACATTCCGGGAAGGTTTCCCTACACCGCCGGGGTTTTTCCTTTAAAACGCAAGGAGGAAGAACCAACCAGGATGTTTGCCGGCGAAGGCGACCCGGAGCGGACCAACCGCAGATTCAAGCTTCTTTCCGAGGCATACCCTGCAAAACGCCTGTCCACGGCATTTGACTCGGTTACACTTTACGGATTCGACCCCGAGACCCGCCCGGATGTCTACGGCAAGGTGGGGACCTCCGGGGTGAGCGTATGCAACCTCGACGATGTCAAGGCGCTTTACGCGGGGTTTGACCTGGCTGCTGAAAACACGTCGGTGTCCATGACAATAAACGGCCCCGCCCCCATGATGCTTGCCATGTTTTTCAACACTGCAATTGACCAGCGAATAGACCGTTTCACTGAGGAAAACGGTCGCGCCCCGGCAGAAGAAGAAGCCAGGAAAATTGAGGCGGATGTTATGTCCAACATAAGGGGCACGGTGCAGGCAGATATCCTGAAAGAAGACCAGGGGCAGAACACCTGCATATTCTCCATTGACTTCGCCCTGAAAATGATGGGCGACATACAGCAGTACTTCATAGACAACAACGTCAGAAACTTCTACTCGGTATCCATTTCCGGCTATCACATTGCCGAGGCTGGAGCCAATCCCATTTCGCAGCTGGCTTTTACACTGGCAAACGGCTTTACCTACGTTGAATACTATCTTTCCCGGGGCATGCCCATTGACAGCTTTGCACCCAACCTGTCCTACTTTTTCTCCTCGGGAATGGACCCTGAATACAGCGTTATCGGCCGGGTCGCCAGGCGCATCTGGTCTGTTGCCATGTATCACAAGTACGGAGGCAGCGCCCGCTCTCAGATGTTAAAGTACCACATCCAGACCTCAGGCAGGTCCCTTCACAGCCAGGAGGTGCAGTTCAATGACATAAGAACCACCCTGCAGGCGCTCTACGCCATTTATGACAACTGCAACAGCCTGCACACCAACGCATACGACGAGGCAATCACGACGCCGTCAAGGGAGTCGGTGCGGCGCTCGCTGGCAATCCAGATGATCATAAACAGGGAGCTTGGCACCACCAAGAATGAAAACTTCAACCAGGGAAGCTTTTTGGTCGAGACCCTCACGGACCTGGTGGAAGAAGCCGTCCTGGCGGAATTCGACAGGATAACCTCCAGGGGCGGTGTACAGGGCGCCATGGAAAGGGGATACCAGCGAAGCAAAATACAGGAAGAATCAATGTATTACGAGCACCTCAAGCATTCCGGAGAAATGCCGATAATAGGGGTCAACACGTTTATCAACACCGAAGCTGACCCGGATGAGGCAATAGGCGACCTGGAACTGTCCCGCGCCACTGAAGAGGAAAAGCAGTCGCAGCTCAAGCGCAGAAACGATTTTGTTGAAAGAAACAAAGACAAGGCACCGGAGGCCATCAGGCGGCTGAAGGAAACAGTGCTGGCAGGGGAAAACATCTTCGGCGAACTCATGCACACTGTCCGCCACTGCACCCTGGGCCAGATCACGGGCGCCCTCTACGATGTGGGCGGCAAATACAGGCGTAATATGTAACAGATTCATTCCGGGCAAGTGATTCTCCACCCGCTTGGCGGGTGGCGGGTGGCCTTCTGAAAGGAAGCAAATAATAATAACAGGCATAAATTCGAAATCCGAAGCGCGAATATCGAAACAAATTCGAATCACCGAAATTCAAAGCCCGAAACAAATGCCGCATCAGGCAATTGACGCCAGACCGGCCACGGGTGAATCTGTTTTGTTTTTGTCATTCGTGCCGGGCATTCGGATTGTGAAGAGTTTCAATCCTGATAAACTGTCCAAGAACACAAGGAGAAAAAATGGCAACACCGGTCATCGTCAGTGCAGTGAGAACCCCTCTGGGCGCATTTAACGGCAGTCTTGGAAACACCGGCGCCACAGACCTGGGAGCCCACGTGATAAAGGCGGCCCTGGAAAGGGCCGGGGTTTCCGGGCAAAGCGTAAACGAGGTGATAATGGGCCAGGTGCTTCCCTGCGGATACGGGCAGAATCCCGCCCGCCAGGCCGCTGTAAGGGCGGGCCTGCCCTGGGAGGCCGAATGCCTGACTATCAACAAGGTATGCGGCTCGGCCCTGAAATCCGTGATGCTGGCAGCCCAGGCCATTGCCTGCGGGGATGCGGAGGTAATTGTTGCAGGGGGCATGGAGAACATGAGCATGGCCCCTTATTACCTGGAAAAGGCCAGGTTCGGATACCGCATGGGAGCCGGCACTCTGCAGGACCACATGATCCGCGACGGCCTGTGGGACATTGTAAACGACTTTCACATGGGGGTTTCAAACGAGTTGTGCTCTGAAAAATACAATGTATCAAGAGAAGACCAGGACAGGTACGCGGAAATGTCATACAGCCGCGCAGTGGATGCCGTGGAATCCGGAAGGTTCGACGAGGAAATAGCCCCTGTTGAAATCCGTGACCGCAAGGGCGGCACCAAGGAGTTTGCCAGGGATGAAAACGCCAAGCCCACCCCGTATGAGACCCTGGCGAAAATGAAGCCCGCGTTTCAGAAGGACGGGAAAGGCACTGCCGGAAACGCCTCGATCATAAGCGACGGGGCCTCGGCAGTGGTGGTGATGTCGGATGAAAAGGCCAAAGAGCTCGGCATACCGGCCATGGCCAGGATAGGAGCGCAGGCCTCTGCCGGCCTTGACATGAAATACGTGCTTGTGGCCCCGATTCTGGCCATTCCCAAATGCCTTGACAAGGCCGGGCTGACCACGAAAGACGTGGATCTTTATGAGATCAACGAGGCATTTTCAGGCTCCACCGTGTGCGTGATAAACGAACTGGGCCTGGACACCGGCAAGGTAAACGTAAACGGAGGCTCGGTGTCTTTGGGACACCCCATAGGAGCAAGCGGTGCCAGGGTTCTTACAACCCTGTTACACGAAATGGCGCGCAGGGACCTGAAAACAGGAATGGCATCGCTGTGCCTTGGCGGCGGGGAAGCGGTTGCCATGACCGTGCACCGTTAAGTACTAATCCCGGTCAGCCGGAGGACCACGGGCGCTGGATATTGTATTTGTTTATCTTTTTCCACACCGTGACCCGGCTGACCCCCATCTGCCTGGCAGTCTCCGACTGGTTCCACCCTGTCTGCCTCAGCAGCTGCTCAAGCCTGGCCCGGTCATTTTCATTGTCTCCGGCTTCTTTCCCTGCTAAGGGCTTTGTCTTGCCGCCGGTGATCCTTGCAGGCAGATGATTTAAATCAATACTTCCGCCCGGGCAAAGCACCAGGGCATACTCGATGGTATTTCTCAGCTCCCGGATATTTCCCGGCCAGTCATAGTCCATGAGCTTTTCCAGGGCCCCGGGCGTCACTCCCAGGATTTTCTTGTCAGAATCCATCATGTTGCGCCGGATAAAATGCTGTACAAGCATCGGGATATCTTCCGGTCTTTCAGCCAGCCTGGGGCAGTGGATGGGAAAGACATTGATACGGAAATAAAGGTCCTGCCTGAACTTTCCCTCACTGACAAGCTTTTCCGGGTCCTTGTTGGTGGCGGTCAACACCCTTACATCCACGGGGATCGGGTTGTGATCACCCACTCGCTCTATCTTTTTTTCCTCCAGCACCCGCAGCAGCCTGACCTGTGTCGCGGGTGGAATATCGCCTATTTCATCGAGCAGGATGGTGCCTTCGTGGGCTGCCTCAAACCTTCCTATCCTTGAGCGGTCAGCACCTGTAAACGCCCCCTTTTCATGGCCGAACAGCTCGCTTTCAAGCAGGTTTTCATTTAACGCCGCGCAGTTGACCTTGATAAAAGGCTTACCCTTGCGGGCTCCAGCCTCGTGCACCGCCCTTGCAACCAGTTCCTTGCCGGTGCCGCTTTGCCCGGTTATCATTACAGGTGCATCGGAGCGCGCCACGTTGTCTATCATCTCAAAAAGATTCACCATGACCTGCGACTTGCCCAGGATACCGTAAAACCCTTCATCAAGCTGATAGGTCTGCCTCAGGGCCTCGATTTCGCGCTGCTGGCGTATGATCTGGGATATGTCGGTCAGGGTTTCCACTGCACCTATCATTTCACCGGACTCGTCGCGCAGAACCCTTGCGCTTTTTAAAATGTGAACAGTTCTCCTGTCTTTCTTGGTGATCAGGCATTTTTTGTCCCTGACCCCTCCCACTGCAAACATTTTGCACCATTTCTCGCCTTTTCCCTCGCCTATGAACTTGCAGCCGGTGCAGTTTAAAATGCGGCATGAACGGCCCTCGAGTTCGTCTGCAGAATACCCGGTGATCTCTTCTGCAGCAGGATTGGCGGCAACGATTCTGCCTCCTGTGTCAACCACCATCAGCCCGTCATGAAGGGTATCAAAAATTGTCTTCCAGTGCTCTCCTATATCCATTTCCGGAAATGTCCTTTTATTGCCCGGGTTGTCAGGCCTGGCAGAACCGTAAAAATCCTGCCGCACCGCACCTGCGGTGCAGATTGCTTCCAGGGAAACCGCCGGGCCTGTTAACTGTTAAGTTAACAGTTGTTTTTAACAAGATAAGCCCCGGATTGCAAATATGCAATAGTATTTGAAAAAAGTTTTAATTATCAGCAGCTTATAATCACAGAGGAAATTATGGGATTAT
>JBKHES010000034.1:0-20078 GCA_046540695.1 Desulfobacterales bacterium | reverse complement strand
TAGTAATTATATTCATGGCAGAAAATCATACAAGCATTAAAATCAGGTTATAAACAAATAATCCGCCCGGAAAATAACGTGTTTCGTAAATTGCCCATTTCCGATTCTGTAGCGGCAAAATTGTATTTGCAAATCAGCGCGGATTATCTTATATTTAAAAGCCGACCTTGTTAAAAAATCAAGAGGTTAGGAAAACCCAACATAAAGGAGAAATAAGATGAAAGAACAGGTACAGTCAGTGCTTGAAAAAATCCGCCCGTCACTTCAGGCAGACGGCGGGGACGTGGAACTCGTGGAAGTGGAAGACGGTGTTGTCAAAGTGCGGCTCCAGGGCGCATGCGCGGGATGCCCCATGTCGCAGATGACGCTTAAAAACGGCATTGAGCGCATGCTGAAAAAGGAGCTTCCGGACGTAAAGTCAGTGGAATCCGTCTAGAACCAAAGTATTTCGCGGGCACAGGGCTTTTAAACATCAGCCTGGAGTTGTGAATTAATCAGATTTGCCGGAGCAGACAATGGCGATTGCAGAAAAGATGTCGGATTTTATCGAAAAATCCTCGTGGATCAGAAGGATGTTCGAACAGGGAGCACAGTTGAAATCAATTCACGGGGCACAAAACGTGTTTGACTTTTCCCTCGGAAACCCGGACCTCGATCCTCCTGAACAATTCAGGCGGCATCTGGAAAAAATCGCCGGAAATACTGCACCGGGACAGCACGCCTACATGCCCAACACCGGTTACCCGGAGACCCGAAAGGCGGTGGCGGATTCTGTAAAGCGCGAACACGGCATTGATATCACGGAAAACGAGATAATAATGACCTGCGGTGCTGCAGGCGGGTTAAACATTATCTTAAAGGCGATACTTGATCCCGGAGACGAGGTGATCACGCCTTCTCCATATTTCGTGGAGTACGGATTTTACGCGGACAACCACGGCGGCAGGCTGGTAGCCGTGCCTGCCGCCCGGGATTTTACAATTGACGTTGACGCAATCGATGCTGCTGTCACCCAGAAAACCAGGGCCGTGCTTATAAATTCGCCAAACAACCCCACGGGCCAGGTTTATTCCGGGGAAAATCTCAGGCAGCTTGCGCAATGCCTTTCTGCGAAATCCTCTCAGTTTGGCAGGCGTATTTACCTGATTTCAGACGAGCCATACAGGAAAATCGTTTATGACGGAATAAGCGTGCCAAGCGTTTTTTCATTCTACGAGGACAGCATCATAGCCACTTCCTATTCCAAGGACCTTTCCCTGCCGGGCGAGCGCATAGGGTTTACCGCAATAAATCCCGCAGCGCAAGACAAGCAGCTTTTGACAGACGCCATGGCACTTGCAAACCGGATCCTCGGATTCGTAAACGCCCCGGCCCTCATGCAGAGGGTTGTGGCAGAAATCCAGGGAGTGCAGGTGGACGTGTCAGAGTATGACAGAAAGCGACGCCTGCTGTGCGACGGCCTTTCTGAAAGCGGCTACAGTTTTACGCGTCCTGCTGGGGCTTTTTATCTTTTCCCCGAGGCCCCCGGCGGAGACGACGTGGAATTCGTGCGCTCGCTCCAGGAGGAAAAGATCCTGGCGGTGCCGGGCAGCGGTTTCGGAGCCCCGGGTTACTTCAGGCTGTCATACTGCGTGGCGGACCGGACCATAAAGGATGCCATGCCCGGATTCAAAAGGGCGATTTCAAAATATTCCTGATGGCGGCTCACGGCCGCCGTTGTCATGAGGCTCACGAAAAACCCGACGGCGAGCCGGGGCTGCAGCCGGCGCCTGCCGGCCCGGAAGAGCTGCCGATGGTATTGGCGGCGCTCATGCGCCTGGCGACCCTTCGGCTTCCGCACTTGTCACAAACCGGGGCTTCAGGGTCACTTCCCATTACAATAGCTTCGAACACCTTCTTGCAGTCTTCGCACTGATACTCATAAATCGGCATAAGACAAGCTCCTTTCCAATGATTATTTTTTATTGTAAAATAATCATTTAAAGCCCCACTGCAACCGCTGCAGGCGCCGGGAAAGCCGCCGGCGCGAAAAATTCAAACAACCGGGAGGTGAGGTGTGGTCATGGAAATCAGAAAATCCGTGTTTGCCGGCGCCTGGTACCCCGCGGGCGCGGATGAATGCAAAAAGATGATCGAATCGTTTTTAAATGAAACCAGGTTCAAAAAAGACATCTCCGGCAGGCCGGCAGGAGGAATCGTGCCTCATGCGGGCTGGCCGTTTTCAGGCGATCTTGCGTGCAGGGTCATATCATATGTCAGGGGGGACGAAAACGCGCCCGGGCCTGACGTGGTTGCGGTCTTCGGAATGCACCTTCCGCCCGGACAACGCCCCCGTATCATGACCCGGGGGGCCTGGCAGACGCCGCTCGGCGAGCTGGAGACAGCCGAAGACCTGGCGGATAAAATAACTGAAAACTACAGCTGCGAAATTGAAACGCCCCGCAGTTTCGTCAAAGACAACACCATCGAGCTGCAGCTGCCGTTCGTAAAATATTTTTTCGGCGGCTCCAGGCTCCTTGCCGCGGGCGTGCCTCCCTCGGAAACGGCCGCGGACATGGGGCGATTTGTCGCACAGCAGGCAAGGGACCTTGGCCTTGAAATCAGGATCATAGGCTCCACAGACCTTACCCATTACGGGCCGAGCTTCGGTTTTACGCCAGCGGGAACCGGCAGGGAGGCTTTTGAATGGGTCAGGGACAAAAACGACCGGCAGGTAATCGACCGTATGCTGGAAATGGACCCTGAAGGAGTCATACGCCAGGGCCTGGCCAATCAAAACGCCTGCTGCCCGGGAGCGGCCGCGGCGGCGATTTCCGCGTGCAAAAGCCTCGGGGCCCATAATTCGCATTTTGTGGGATACAGCTCCAGCTACGAGAAAAACCCGGACTCAACCTTTGTTGGATACGGCGGCGTGGTCTACACAGCCTGAGGAAACCGGACTCTGATGGTGAAAACAGATACAGAAAACCGGAAAGAAAGGATTGCCGACCCTGAAAAGCCATTTGAAGAAAAACCCCTGGTTTCGGTTATCATACCTGTATACAACCGTTGCGGGTGGATAGCAGAAGCCCTGGATTCGGTTCTCGGACAGGATTACAGGCCGTTTGAATTAATAGTTGTCGATGACGGGTCTACGGATTCCACCCCGTGGATTCTTTCCTCCTACGGCAGCCGCATCCGTGTAATCCAACAGCAAAACTGCGGGGTGAGCGCTGCAAGAAACCTCGGGGCGGACAACGCGCGCGGAGAGTTTCTGGCTTTTCTGGATTCGGATGACTACTGGCTGCCGGGCAAAATAGCGCTCCAGGCCGAGTTTTTCAGAAACAATCCCGGCATCCGGATCTGCCAGACCGAAGAAATCTGGATGCGCAGGGGAGTCAGGGTAAACCCCGGCCTGAGGCATGAAAAACGCGCCGGGATGATTTTCGAAGACTCCCTGGAGCTCTGCCTTATAAGCCCTTCCGCGGTCATGATGCAGAAATCCCTGTTTTACGAGCATCAAGGATTCGACGAGACCCTTGCCGCATGCGAGGACTACGACCTGTGGCTTAAAATCACATGCAGCCAGCCCGTGGGCCTGGTAAAACAGCCGCTTATGGTCAAACGGGGCGGCCACCCTGATCAGCTCTCAAGGCAGCCCGGCCTGGACCGGTACCGGATAAAAAGCATTTGTAACATGATGGCTTCAGGCAGGCTGAGCTATTCTCAATACCGGGCCGCAGCCCGTGTTCTTGAAAAAAAATGCAGGATCTACGCCCAGGGATGCCAAAAAAGGGGCAGATTACAGGAAGCTGAGTTTTACCGGCGACTTGCGGCTGACTGCCTTAAGAAAAACAAAAATGTCTCCGCCTGAAGCTTACACTATTCTTTTGATTTCCTGATACATCCCGGTCAGCCTTTTTTCAGAAACAGGCCTGGCTGTTTTTAACTCCTGGGCAAACAAGGACACCTTAAACTCCTCGATCATCCAGAAAAACTCCTCCACCCTGGCGCGCTTTTCAGCAGAAGACGACTCATCAAGTGAATTTACAAGCTCGGCAAGATACCGCTCGAATACCGAAAGCTTCTCTGCCCTTGCCTTTTCCTTGTCAGGATCGTTTACCCCGCGCTCTGCCCTTATCATTGCCGCCTCGATGTATCGGGGCAGATGATCCATCTGTTCGACACTGTAGAGACCGATGAAATTTTCAGGCACAAGGCGGGAAATCTGCCCGCGCATGTTTTCGAGAAATGAAAGCGTCACAGGCGCGCCCGCATGGCGGACCTCCAGGCGGTGGATGTGATTTCTTGCCCTGTAACAGGCTTCTATCACAGCAACCACTGCATCCCTGATTCTTGCCCCCTCCGGCATTATCCGGTTGACACTCTGCTGTGCGTGCCTGTCAAAATCCTGCCTGGTGCGTATGTTTACAGCGAAAAGCTCCTGTTTGACCTTCTCTGTTATACCGTCTGCAGCCGCATCCGCTCCACCGAAACACATTGCGTGCTTTTTCGAGGATTCCGGCAGCTGGACTGTTCTGCGCAGGTGCTTGAATGTCTTTGCAAAGTACAGGGCAAAAAGCCCGGCCACTCCCTGTTTGTGGCTTTGCTCAGCCTTTTGCCTGTCTGTGAAGAGCAAAAGATCCACGCCGTTGTCAGCCGGGCTCAGCCCCGGGTATAAGGGCCAGCTCCGGCCGTCTTTGTCTGAAACTGAAATCACCTTCGGCAGATCAGGAATATCCCACGTGGTTATCCCGGATCGCTCCCAGCGCTTTTTTTCCTCGCGGATAAAATCCCGGTCAAGACCCTTATCAGGCGTCTGTGCAAGAAGCCGCCTGTCCCTGCCTGATGCCAGTTCCCTGCCCTCCGGGTCCACAAGGCAGAACCTGAGCCTTAGATAATCAGGAAGCTCGTCTTCGCTCCAGGCGGAGGCGGGAATATCCACCCCGAAACGCTCGTATATGAACCTGCTCAAAGAGGAAACCAGCGAGCCCTTGTACATGGGCATCTTTTTCATGATTTCTTTTACGGTCTCGGATACCGGAACGAGCTGCCTGCGGTAGGCCTTGGGAAGGCCTCTTATCAGGGCTGTTATCTTTTCCTCCAGCAGCCCCGGAACCACCCAGTCAGTGCTTTCAGCCGCCACCCGGCCCGCTGCTGACGCGGGAACAATAACCGTTACCCCGTCTTCCTTGTCACCCGGGCAGAAACTATAGGTGCAGGAAAACTCGCCGCCGCCAAGGGCCAGACTGTCAGGATACCATGCAAGCTCTTGTTCGTCAGGTTCTGCTGCCATGAGATCCTTTTCCGACATGCGCAGAAAATCATCTGATCCGGCATCCCGGATTTTTTTCTTCAGTGTGCGCATGTCGTATACCCCGGACAGGCGCTTTTTGTAAAACTCCATCATGTCTTGCTCGCCTGCCAGAAGCTCCCTGCGCCTGATCCGGTTTTCCTTGTCCCTGATGGATTCGGCAAGCTGCCGGTTGTGCTCCATGAAAGGCATCACTGTGCTGACATCGCCTTCAATCAGCGCGCTGCGGATAAAAATTTCCGTGGCCTCCCCGGGATCAATCCTGCCGTAGGGCACGGTTCTTGCCGAAACAATGACAAGCCCGTAAAGACTTACCTGCTCGTCTGCCACCACAGCCTCGCGCTTTTTCTCCCACCTGGGATTGGTGTAGGTGTACTTGCACTGCGAGCCCCCCAGCCGCTCGAGCCAGGCGGGATCTATGCAGGCTGCGGTTCTGGCAAAACGACGGGTGGTCTCAACTATTTCGGCAGCCACTATCCATTGCCCTCCGCGGTTAAACAGTGAGGATCCCGGAAATATCATCACCTCCCGCTGCTTTGCAGCCTGGTAGATATTTTTTTCCTTTCGCTGCGCAATATTGGACAAAAACCCGCTTAGTACCGACTTGTGAATCGCGGTATAAAGATCCGAAAATCCCTTTTTTCCCCCGGAATCAGCAGACCGGCTGTTTCCGGGACCGCCGGCAGGCCCGATTTCAAAGCCCGACTCCTCGATCAGATCCACCATCTGCTCATAGACGTCGAGCCATTCGCGCATGCGCTTAAATGAAAGAAAATACTGCCTGCAGAAGCGCTTCAGATCACCTGCGCGCACCTTGGGCCGCACGGAGTCAGTGTTTTTCGTGCATGCCCGGAAAATGTTGTAAAGGGTTATAAAATCCGAGGCATGATCCGAGAATTCAGCCTGTGCCTGCACGGCACTGGCCTCTTTTCCCTCGGGCCTTTCCCTGGGATCCATTACCGAAAGAGCGGATGCAATCACTGTCACCTGAACCAGGCAGCCGTTTTTATCCGCCTCGATAAGCATACGGGAAAGCCTCGGGTCCAGCGGAAGCCGCGCCATTGTCCTGCCCTTGGCTGTGAGGCGGACTCCTGCTGCGCCTTGTTTTTTGCCCGGCTTTGTCTTTTCAATGGCGCCGAGTTCATAAAGTATGTCAAACCCGTCTTTTATCTGCTTTTGAGGCGGGGGATCGATAAAGGGAAATTTCTGAATACTGCCCAGGTTCAATGCGATCATCCGCATGATCACCTCCGCGAGATTGGCGCGAAGAATTTCAGGCGGCGTGTAGAGATCCCTGGACAGGTAATCCTGTTCGGAATAAAGCCTTATGCACACCCCGTTTTGAACCCGGCCGCAGCGGCCCTTCCTCTGGTCAGCGCTGCTTTGGGATATGGGGGCGACAGGAAGGGCGGTCGTCCGGGTGCCGGGGTTATAGGTGGATATCCTTGCCAGGCCGGTATCTATAACGTACTTAATGCCGGGTATTGTAATCGAGGTTTCAGCCACGTTGGTTGCAACAACAATTTTTCTTCCTGAAACAGGCTTGAAAACCCGGGCCTGGTCAGCTGCTGCAAGCCTGGCATAAAGAGGCAGAACCGACGCGTTTTTGTAGTTTCTGCCCTCCAGGATTTCGCATGTCTCGCGAATATCTCTTTCCGTGGGCATGAAAATCAAAACGTCGCCGAACGGGGATTCCTTTTCGATTCGGTCCATTGCGGCTGCGGCCGCATCAGTGTATGAGTATTCACCGTTGCTGTCCCCGAATTCTTCCGGGGGCATCCAGCGCACGTCCACCGGGTACATCCGGCCTGAAACCTCTATGACAGGGGCATTTTCAAAAGCCCTGGAAAACTTTTCAGTGTCTATTGTCGCGGAAGTGACAATTACCTTGAGATCCCTGCGGGCGGAAAGAAGACTGCGGATAAGGCCGAGCAGAAAATCTATGTTTAAGCCCCTCTCATGGGCCTCGTCTATTATCAGGGTGTCATAGTCGTTTAAAAACCTGTCCCCCTGGGTTTCAGCCAGCAGGATTCCGTCTGTCATCATCTTGACCGCGCTCTGCTGGCTTGTGCGGTCTGAAAACCTTATTTTGCAGCCAACGCTCTGACCGGTCTGCTGGCCGAGTTCCTCTGCTATCCTGTTTGCCACTGTTACTGCAGCTATCCTCCTGGGCTGGGTGCAGCCTATTCTACCCTCAATGCCGCGGCCGGCTTCCAGGCAGAACTTGGGAAGCTGGGTGGTCTTGCCCGATCCTGTCTCTCCTGCAACAATAACCACCTGGTGCTCTGAGACGGCCCTGATTATTTCATCCCGTTTTTCAACAATGGGAAGGTCATTGTTATAGGAAATCTCAGGCAGGGCCCGGGCCCGCTTTTGCTTTATGCGCGCGGATTCTGCAATGCGCCTTTCAAGGCGGCTGAGAATCGTGTTCGGGTCCTCTTTACTGCCGCGGCCCTTTTTGCGCCGCAGGCTGCGGATCTGGCGCAGGGCCGCGTGCCGGTCCCGGTGAAGGGCCCCGGGAAGGCGTGATTCGATTTTTTTTATGCGCTCGTTTATGGTTTTGTGATTCTGCATGGCGAAAGGATCATAACCATAACAGTGACGAAATTCAAGGACCGGCAAAACGGCGCCTGCCTGTGCTGCCAAGCCGCGCCGGCACAGTGCCTGAATAATAACACCTGGATAATAACACTTTGACAGGACAGCAAAACATGGTATCAGAAAGCATTTAAAATAATCTTTTATAAAAAGCAGGCGGGATATGAGATGCGCCCATATACCGGATACATCTATATACTTATCTGGACTGCTGCGGAATTACAGGCCGCCCCGGCACTTGCGGGCAGCTTTTTTGCAAATGCACGGGAAAACGCAGACTTTGCGGCAGCAGCCGGCATATCGCCCCCGGTTTTTGGCGCTCTGGCATTTATCCTTCTTGCAAGCCTTGCCTTAAACCTGTACCAGTACATAAAAGGGCTCAGGGTCAAGGCGCAGGCATCCCGTTACGAAAAAAGGCTCAGTGAAGCAGTCAGCCAGCGCAACTCCATGGCAGAGACCCTGGAGCAGCTAAACGATTATGTATTTTTCCACGACATGTCAGGCTCATTTCACGAATTCAACGCTGCCGTGCAGAAAGATTCCGGCTACACGGACTCCGAGCTGCGGCGTATGAACATAAAAGACCTGATACCGGAACGTTTCAAACCGGAAGTGGACCAATACCTTGAGCGCATCCGCAAAAAAGGCGAGGAACGCGGCTACATGCGAATAGTAAGCAAGGACGGCAACGAATCGATCCTGGAATACAACACCAGGGCTGTACGGGATAAAACCGGTAAATTCAGAGGCATACGCGGAATCGCACGCAATATCACCGAGCAGCACCGCACCCGCAGGGCACTGAAAGAAAGCGAGAAAAAATACCGCAACATACTCGATACAATAGAGGACGGCTACTACGAGGTTGACCTGAAAGGACGCTACCAGTTTCTAAACAACTCCGCTCTTAAAATCCTGGGATACACCTGGGAGGGGCTTGAAGGCAAAAGCTACACCGATATTATCCCGGAAAAAGAACAAAGCCAGGTTTTTGAAACCTTCAACTACGTCTACCGCACCGGCAGGCCCCTGAAAGCATTTCACTGGAGGGCTGTGCGCGGGGACGGCTCAGAATGCCACCTTGAAACCTCGGTATCGCTGAGCATGGACGAAACCGGAAAGGCAACCGGCTTCCAGGGTATCATAAGAGACATCACGGAACGGGTACAAACACGGCAAAAACAAAGGGAACTGGAGGAACAGCTCCAGCAGGCCCAGAAAATGGAGTCCATAGGCACCCTGGCAGGCGGTATTGCCCATGATTTCAACAACATTTTGTTTCCCATAATCGGTTATACGGAACTTGCCATGCAGGATCTGCCGCCGGAAAGCGAGACTTACCAGAACCTGGAAAAGGTCATTAAATCCTCGGAGCGTGCAAAATCGCTGGTCCAGCAGATTTTAAACTTCAGCCGCCAGAGCGCAAACGAGCCTGCAGAGCCGGTCTACATCCAGCCCGTGGTAAAAGAGACCCTGAAGCTGCTTAAAAACACAATTCCTTCCTCCATAGAGATCAACTCTGACATAAAAGAGGATACAGGAAAAACAGTTATCAATCTTGCACGCATGCACCAGGTTATAATGAACCTGTGCACAAACGCCTACCAGGCGATGGAAAACATGCAGGCAGGAAAACTGGGCGTGAATCTCCGGCAGGTGGAAATCACTGAGGAATCCTCGCCGCAGCACCACCAGATCACGCCGGGAACCTACGTGTGCATTGAGGTTTCTGACACCGGATCCGGCATAGCCCCGGAAATAAGGGACAAAATATTCGAGCCCTATTTCACCACCAAGCCCCAGGAAAAGGGAACAGGGCTGGGGCTTTCAGTGAGCTACGGGATTGTAAAAAACGCAGGCGGCACCATAGCAGTTGACAGCGCGCCGGGCAGTGGCAGCACATTTTACATATACCTGCCTGTTGCCGGCGAATGCGCCGGAGCAGTGACGCCGTCAGTCCAACAGGGCCCGCTGCCCACGGGCACGGGATGTATCCTGGTGGTTGACGACGAACACCAGATAGTGGAGCTTGAAAGGCAGATGCTTGAAAGCCTTGGATATGAGGTGGTCTCCCGCACCAGCAGCGTGGAGGCCCTGGAGGCTTTCAGGCACAATCCCGGCAGGTTCGATCTCATGATAACAGACCAGACCATGCCCAACAAAAGCGGCCTGGATCTGATAAAGGACCTGCGGCAGCTGGGAGCAGAACTGCCGGTGATCCTGTGTACCGGCTACAGCGAACGGATCAGAAAAAAAAGCACTGAATCACTGGCAATAGAAGAAGTGCTGTTAAAGCCGATCAGCAAGAACAACCTGGCATGGGCGGCAAAAAAGGCTCTTGAAAGAACAGGCCGGAGCAGCCAGGCAAAAAAGGACAAGGATACTTAATGCTACAGAGGGTTCATTTATGATTCAGTCAAAAGTCAGGATTCCCGAAAAGGTCCCCGTGCTGGTGGTAGACGACGAGGCGCCGATTACGGAAATGATTTATCAGGCCCTGAGCAAGGCAGGATATGAATGCCACACCGCTGAAAACGCGGAACAGGCCCTGGGTATTCTGGAAAGCACGCATATTGACGTGGTAATAACCGATATTCGTATGCCCGGCATGAGCGGAGTGGAGCTTCTGGAAAAAGTCAAGGCAAGCTACGACAGCGATGTAATGGTAATGACCGGGTTCACGGAAAACTACAACTACGAATCAATCGTAACAGCCGGAGCCAGCGACTTCATCCAGAAGCCTATAAGCTTCAGGGAGCTGATGATCCGCCTTAAAAGAGTCCTTCGGATGCGGTATCTGCTGGTCGAAAGAGACAGGATAAACAGGCGCCTTGAAGACTCGGTCGCAGAGGTGGAAAATGCATTCAGGGAGCTGGATTACGCATACCAGGATACCATCAGCAGGCTTGTAAGCGCGGCGGAATACAGAGACGAGGAAACAGGCGACCACATCGTGCGCATGAGCCGCTACTGTACACTTATCGCCCATAAAATGGGGCTTTCCGACGAAATGGTCAAGCTGATCCGCTATGCCTCGCCCATGCATGACATAGGCAAGATAGGAATACCGGATCATATACTTCTAAAACCCGGGCGCCTTACAGACGAGGAATTCGAAACAATCAAGACCCATACCACCATAGGCGCAAACATTCTTGCAAACTCAAAGGCGGATGTGCTTAAGGTAGCCAATGAAATCGCTTTGAATCATCACGAGAAATGGAACGGTAAGGGCTATCCACGGGGGCTGAAAAAGGATGAAACCCCGGTGAGCGGAAGAATAGTAGGAATTGCAGACACATTTGACGCGCTTACCTCAAAGCGTCCCTACAAGGACCCGTATCCCCTGGAAGTGGCCCTTGAAATCATACGATCAGAGCGGGAAACAAGCTTTGACCCTGAGGTGGTGGATGTTTTCTTGGACAGCATAGACGACATCAAGAGGATCAAAAACGAGGTGAACGAAAACCCGCAGATTTCCCGGGAAAACTTTGAATGGAGCGAGCGCGACAGGATGGAAAAAATCGACCGCCGGATCAGCCTGAGGCTTTAGACACCCCGGAATCGGGATTTTATCCGCCGATGATTTTCGCCGTCCTTCTGCCCTTTGCCGCAGCGGGGGTTCCCCGTGGTATACGAAACCCATTCGATCACTGCCACAGAGGCATATAAATACTTGTCCCATGGAAATTTATGGTAGAGGAGGTTTGCCAATGAAATCCTACCGCAAAGAACTTTTTTTCGACATACCCACCCGCCGAGCATTTATCAACATCACCCCCCAGGTGGAAGAATGCCTGGCTGAAAGCGGGATTAAAGAAGGCATAGCACTTGTTAACCCCATGCATATAACAGCCTCGGTGTTTATCAATGATGACGAATCCGGCCTGCACCAGGATTATGACGAATGGCTGGAAAGGCTGGCACCGCATGAGCCGGTTTCCCAGTACCGGCATAACGTGGGCGAGGACAACGCTGATGCTCATATGAAGCGGCAGGTCATGGGCCGGGAAGCCGTTGTAGCCATAACAGACGGGCGGCTGGATTTCGGCACCTGGGAACGAATTTTTTACGGTGAATTTGACGGCCGCAGAAAAAAAAGGGTGCTTGTAAAAATCATAGGCGAATAAGGGGCAGGTTTAAAAACAGCTCCTTTCTGCAGGGTTTCATTTTTTAACCTGTTTTGCCTGTCTCCCATTGCCGCAAGGCGGGTATCATGGGAAAATAAAGCCCCAGGCGGACCGGGCGGCCGCAGATTTTTTCCATCAGGCGTGCGTAGCGCTGCATCTGCGTGCTGTAGCGCTGCTGCTCCCTGTCCAGGAATTCGTCTATCCCGCCGCCTGAATGTATGCCGCTTTTGTAGTCTATTATCCAGCGCACTCCGCTTTCATCCACGAACGTACGGTCAATTACCGCGCTGACTATCACGCCGTCCTCCACCCCGCTGACCGCATATTCGCAGGCCCCGCTGCCGCGGGCAGACAGTATCCACCTGCCGGTTTCATCCGCCACCGCATTTAAAAGGGCCCCGGATGCACGCGCGAGGGCATCGTCAATGTCAGAGGGGGCAATTCCTGCGCGCAAAAGATCCTTCCGCAAAAGGCCCGCGCTGTTTTGCACACGGTGACTGTCCCAGTTTTCAAGCCCCTGCTCGCATATGACTCTTAACCACCTGTGCACCACGGTTCCCACCCGCCGAAGGGTTATTCCCGCCCACTCAAATTCCGGCAGATCCGTTTCAGTCACTGCCCGGCGGATCGGGGGCGTTTTTCCCGCGGAAACGGAAACATCTTCAGGCGGCCCCGGCGGGTCCATATCCGGCGGCAGCCTCAGCAGCCCGGGCGGTGTATCCGGCAGATCGGCCTCATTATTTTCACCGCCGCCGGGATTTTCTTTTTTCTCTGCTGCTGCCTCGAACTGCCCGCATACAGCGGGCCAGAGAACGCCCAGCAGGCAACGGGAGACGGGCCTGCACAGCCGGCCAGATCTGTCCAAAAAAGCGCGTGCAAAAAGATGAAGGCGTTTTTTCGCCCTGGTGGCAGCCACATAGAGCAGTCGCCCTGTCTCGTAATCAGACTTCGCCTGCCTGAGCCGGTGAATATAATTATAAGTCCGGTCCTTTTCAGCACCTGTTTCCGAAATCGGGGCCATTAAAAGGGATTCTTCCGGGGGTGCGTCAGCCAGCTCCTGCCAGAGCAAAAGGGAGGGATCGCTGCTGCGCGGAGCCTTTGACAGCCCGGGGATGATCACGGTGTCAAACTCGAGCCCCTTGGCCTTGTGGATTGTCATGATCTGCAGCCTCTGATCCGCTCCCGGGTCGGGTGCTGCAAACAGTTCAAAAACCCCCTGCTCAAACCCGTCTATATCTGAAACAGGTTCTGTGTCAGCCCTGGACTCCAGAAAATCAAGATACACGGCTGCATCATCAAGTGCCGCCTCATCAGATGCTGCAGCCGGGCCGCCCAGGGCAAGCCAGGCGCCCTCAACAATCCGCCGCAGGCTCCGTCTTCCGATCCTGCCGGCAGAGGCATCCAGCACGGGCCTCACCCTGAGCAGGCGCCTGCGGCCGTCTGCGCTGAGTGACGCCACGCGTTCTTCGTCATGAATAAGCGTGAACACGGAAGTCTTGTGATCCGTGCCCGCAATCGTGTAAAGGTCATCAAGGCTAAGCCCGCACCAGGGTGCGCGCAGCACGCCCAGCCAGGCCGGACGATCCGCAGGATGGCAAAGCGCCCGGGTCAGAGACAAAAGATCCCTGACCACGGGCCTTTGTGCCAGGGAATCTATCTCAACTGCTGAAAAACGCAGACCCGCCCTTCGAAGCTCCGGCAAAACAGCTTTTAAATGCGGCCTTGATCGCACAAGCACAGCCACGGTCTGCTGCTGATTTTCAGCCAGTGCCTGCCTTATACATTCCGTAACCTGCTCTGCTTCCTGCTGCTCGTCGTGTTCTATGAGTGCATGGACTGAAACCGCGCGGCCTTCGCCCTGCCCGACAGCGGGGTGTGCGGGCATGTAAGGCACAGCCCCTGTATCAGGATCCCCGTTTTCAGGCATCACCTGCGGGAAAACCTCGTTTACCCATTTTACTATCCCGCGCTCTGAACGAAAATTGCTCTTCAACACCACCGGTTCCAGGGGAAGATGCGCGTCCAGTCCTTTTTGCCAGGCCTTTAAAAAAAGCCCCACCTCCGCCTCCCTGAACCCGTAGATAGACTGCATGGGATCTCCCACTGCAAAAAAGCTGCGTCCGTCTCCTGCGGACCACCCGGCAGTAAGGCCGCGCATCAGTTCAAACTGGCTTATGCTTGTATCCTGGAACTCGTCGATTAAAATATGGCTGATCCTGTAATCCATTGAAAGCGCAAGGTCCGTCGGATTGTCAGGATCTCCCAGGGCGGTGCAGGCACGGATGGCTACTTCTGCAAAATCCACCCTGCCCTCCTGCTGAAACACAGTCTGCAGATGGGCCGCAGCCAGCTTCAGAATGTCAAAAAGTGCTTCCAAAACCGCCCACTGCTCATCCGTGTATCCAGGCGCAGGAAGTCTGCGCACCGAGTCCAGGTTTTCAGCCAGGCCGGGGATGCGGGAAAGCTCGGCAACAAGTTTTTTAAACCTCCTTTTGGCCTGATCAAAAAAAGCCTTTTTATCAGGGTCGCCTCCTGCTGAACCGGCCGCGGGAAACCCCTGGTTCTTATCCACCTTTTTCCGCCAGGAGCCGTCCTTTGTCAGGAAAAGCTCTGCAATCGCCTGCCAGGCTGGAAGATCGCAAGGCGCGGTGCCGGGCAGGTCTTTTAAGCCCGCTGCTTGTGAAATCATGGAACCGCTGGCTGTTCCGGACAGGTTTTTTGCCGCAAACGTGCACAATTCCAATGTATCCGCGACACAGGCCCGGGGAAAGCTCCCGCGGAGTTCTGAGAGCGCCCTGGTTATCACGCCCTGAATTGCCGATTCCAGCCTGCTGCGAAGACCTGCAGTATCCCGTGTATTTGCAACGTGCCGCAGCCACTGGTCCCGGTGCGGCAGCATCAGGGACAGCAGGTTTTCAACATCTGAAATACGGTTGTCTAAGTGCAGGGCAAGGATTTGCAATGCCTGTGAACGGCTTCCGCCGCCTTCCAGCTCGGCCGCTGTATTACGGGCTGCTTTTGCGTACAGGGCTCCCGGGTCGTCTGCTATGCCTGCAGGCGCGCCGAATCCTGAAAGCACGGGCATCTGGCGGGTAAGACCCGCGCACAGGGAATCTATGGTCATGATCCGCATCCTGGAGGGATATTTTTCCACACGCCAGCCTTCCTGTGCGTCGCGCTGCCTTGCCTTGCGGGCAAGCTCCCATGTGAGCCTTTCATGATCCTTTTCAGGCGGGGTATCGCCGGCAGCCCCGGCGATTGCGGAAAGGACCCGGTTTCTCATCTCTGCCGCTGCCTTGCGGGTAAAGGTTACAGCCAGGACTTCCTCCGGATGCTTCACCCCTGCCAGCAGGCAAAGGTAGCGCTGGATCAGCAGCCCGGTCTTGCCGGATCCGGCAGGCGCCTGCACTATAAAGGATTTTTCCGGGTCCAGGGCCCGTATTCTTTCAGATTGGTCAATAACCCGTGTCATCGTCCGCCTTCTGCATCCCGGCAATTGTTTCCGAAGCCTCCCAGATTCTGCACACAGCGGAAAGGTCGCAAAAACGGCAGGTTTTGTTGGGAAAAACCGGCAAAACCGCAGCATGCCCGTTCTTTATTTCCCCGGCCAGTGCGGAAAGCTTTTCCTCCCAGAAATCGAGCACCTCCTCCATGTTTTCAAAATCCTTTGCAACCCTTCGGTCATCGATTATTCCCCTGCATCCGGGAACAATGCCTTCCGTCTCCGCGATTCCGGAATAAGCCGAATCCCCTTTTTTAACGCGCCCGAAAAACACGCCTGCCAGGGAGCCCCTGCCCTTTGCAATGCTGTAGAGAGGAAGCTGCGGCTCTGTGATGCGCTCGGCAAACCAGTCTCTAGGCGAGGCTTCGCCAGTTTTATAATCTATTATCACCAGCCTTCCGTCATCCAGGCGGTCAATGCGGTCTGCAAAAGCCAAAAACCCGATTCCGGAGATTTCAACATGGATTCTGCCTTCAGTTTCATCCACGGAAAAAGGCGCGCGCCCCTGTTCCGCCCCGATCCATTCCTCCAGGAGGTTTTCCAGGCGCATGGTTTCCACCGCGGTAAACCGCTTTGTGAAAGTGCCGGGCATCTTTTCGGCCATCTTGTCAACAGCCGCGGCAACAGACTCCCGGATGCAGCCGGTTATCTGCTGCCTGTCCATTTGACAAAGCGCATGATTTCCGCCCAGCCTGCCCCAGAAAAGCTCCAGGGAGTGATGAACCAGCAAACCGCGCTGCAGTGGGTTCAAGCCAGGCTCTGGGGCCTGCAGCCCGCTTGCTCCGAGCCGGTATCTTGCATAGGCCTGAAAGGGACAAAGGGCCTGGGACTTCATTATGCCGGTTCCACCGGCAACGTCCGCACCTTCTGCCGCCCCGCGGCCTGCAGTGTCCATGATTTTTTCCTTTTCACCGCAGCACTGGATTTCCTGCCACCAGGTCTGCGTCCGGCCGGAAAAAACCTCCCGCCCGTCCTTTTTTTTCAAATGATCCACCAGAGGACTCGGCAGCCGAGTGCTTTCCCCGTCGGTTTCGCCAAAACTGCATATCACCTCGTCAGCCGAACACAGCAGCCTCCGGGTTATCCCGCCGGCATAGGAAAGCTCCCGGGCAGGGCTGCAGTGGGGCAGCCCAAGGCTGCGCTGAACCTGAACGGGCAGAAAGGGATTGGGCCGCGCGGGCGGGGGCCAGTTTTCATGATGCATCCCCATGATCCATAAAGAATCGAACTCCTCTCCCGCTGATTCGAGCACGCCGGTTATGCTTACTTCCGCGGAGGGCTGTTCAGGCTGAAAAGGGGTATCCGAAAGCCTGCGGGAAAGAATCCTTAGCGCCTCTGCCCCTGATATCCGCCCGGTGATCGGGCCTATGCCCGAAAATGCCTCCATGTTTTCCCGCAAGGCAGACACCGCCTGGAACTCCGCGCCTGACAGGCCGGATTCGCCCGGCCAGCCGGCATCCTCCAGGATTGCGGAAAACTCCTCCATCCACTTGTCAGGCTCCATTTTTTTATCCATGGCTCCTGCACGTAAGCGGATCCTTTCCAGAATTTTCGACAGAATCCGAAGATCCAAATTATTGCGGGCCGAGCCAGTCATGCCCCGGGCGATTGACAGAACCCCCGAGACCGGGAAATAAATGTCTCCCCTGGATCTTATTTCCGCATCCAGGGAGGAGCGGGAGCAGTATTCGCTTTTTGCTCCTCCTGTAAACGGCAAACGAAGTATCCTGCTCCATTCGAACACTTCCGCGCCCTGTGCCAAAGTCAACCCCAGGATTGCGCGCGCGGCGGACACGACCGGGTAACGCGCAAGCGGGGGAGCGGCTGAAATCTGAAACATCCGGTCTTCTGGTTCGCTTCCCGCGAACACAAAAGAGGGATGAAACACGTCTTCAAAAACGCGGCATACAGCCTCCCTGTCCTCTGCAAGCCTTGCGGACACCACCCCTATCCTGGCTGAAGGGTCTGATTCCAGGCGCTGCCTTGCCCACAGGGCGGCCGCCCTGATTTCCGAGGCGTCGTCTTCAAAAGATACAAGGCAGGCATCAGCGTTCCTTGAAGGCAAGGACATGGCAGACACGGTAATGCCGCAGTCGCAAAGGACTGAAAGCAGATCACTGACCGCCGGGCTGATTTCGTCGAACCCGGCAAGTATCACCTCCCGGGACCGGCAGATTTTGAGGCCGTCTTTAACCCTTTCCGAGATAAAAGCTGCCAGCCCGGCCCGGTCCACGTATCCGTTATCCCGGCAGAACTGCTCAAAGGCACCGGCCCAGGCTGCAAATGCTGCAGGATCAGGTGCTGACCACTCCATGCCGGAGCCCGGGTCCACCTTCCACTCCCTGCAAAGGCGCCAGGCCTCCCTTGCGGTTTTGGCGGTCTCATGCACCCCCAGCAGGCAGGATGAAACATCTGACTGTGAAACAATGCGCTCCCATGCAAGTGTTTCCTGCAGGTCACTCATTAACTGCGGACCCGGGCTGCAAACTCTGTGCATGGATCCTTCACAGTAAAAGGCATCATCAAAAAGCCGTGAAAGCCAGGCGCCCATCGGCAGAACGTCCGGGGTTTCCCAGGCCCGGTCTCCTTTTTCCAGGCGCCTGTCCGCATACCCGGCAGCCAGGCGGCGGGCAAGGCCGCGGGTGGAGGTAACCACAACCGCGCCGCGCGCCAGCCTGTCAAAGCACCTCCCTGCGGAGATTTCCGGGATATTAAGGGTCATTGCTGATTCCGAACCTTACATGCGTGTAATTATTGTTGACCTGTGTGTACAATTGCAGTTATGGTAAATACCTTTTTTGACAGGAAACTTCTTCCGCCGCGCCTGCACGGGTTGCTGACGCGGCTATATTAGAAAAGAAACGTCTGAAAATCAATGGCTGATAACATACCGCACCCGCCTAAAAAAGACCTTGTTGCTGACTGGGAGCGCCTTGCCAACGTATTTATACGGCCGGAAGACGACGCCTCCCGGGCCACCCTGATCAAGTACATGGAGCGCATCCTGTTCGGGCTGCACGATTTTCTCAAAACCCACGTGGGCATCACAGAGGCAAAAAGCCTGCGCGAGCTTTCAGAAAACTACATGCGCACGGACATAAACGAAGATCCTGAAAAAAAACTCGCAGACGTAATCACCTGCCTTATAAAGGAAATCGCCCCCCACGCGGTAAACGTGGCATCCCCTTACTTCGTGGGCCACATGACATCCGCGATTCCTTTCTTCATGGTGCACTTGAAAACCATAGTTGCGGCCTTAAACCAGAACACGGTCAAGCTCGAAACCTCCAAGGTGGTCTCGATAATAGAAAAACAGGTTATAGCCAAGATCCACCGCATGGTCTACGGATTTAACGAGGACTTCTACCTTGAGCACGTCCAGAACACCGAAACCACGCTGGGGGTATTTACCGAGGGCGGCACCACCGCAAACCTCACCGCGCTGTGGGTGGCAAGAAACGCAAGATTTTCCCCTGAAAACGGATTCGGCGGCATTGAACAGGAAGGCGTGCCCGCGGCCTTTCGCGCGCACGGGGTTGACCGCTGCGTCATACTTGCCTCAAGGCTGGTGCATTACTCGCTTAGAAAATCAGCAGGGGTGCTCGGCATAGGAAACAACAACGTAATCCCGGTGGATATTGACGACAAATGCAGGATGGACATGGATGCATTTGTTCGCACCATAGAAAGGCTCAGATCCGAAAAGCCTGAAACATGCATACTTGCTGCAGTGGGAATTGCCGGGGCCACGGAAACCGGCACTGTTGACCCGCTCCCGGAGATGGCAGATATCTGCCGGCAGCACGGCATCCATTTCCACGTGGATGCCGCCTGGGGAGGGCCCACACTGCTTTCGAAAAAATACAAGCACCTTCTTGCCGGAATTGAAAAAAGCGATTCAGTAACCATAGACGGCCACAAGCAGTTCTACATGCCCATGAGCTGCGGAATGGTCTATTTCCGAAATCCGCGTGCCATGGACGCCATCGAATACCATGCAAACTACGTAAACAGGCGCGGATCCGTGGATCTGGGCATAAAATCGCTTTCAGGCTCCAGGGAGGCAAACTCGCTGATCCTGTATTCAGCCCTCAAGATCATGGGCAGCAACGGTTATGCCCTGCTCATAGACCACGGCATTAAAACCGCTTACGCGTTTGCAGAAGAAATCCGCCGGCGCCCGGATTTTGAGCTGGTAACAGCCCCGGTGCTAAACATCCTGACCTACAGGTACTGCCCGCAGAAAATCCAGCAGGCACTCAAATCACGTCAAAGAAATGAAAAATGCCGGATAAACATGGCATTGAACAAGGTCAACAGGGACCTGCAGCGCCTGCAGCGCGAGGCGGGCTACAGCTTCGTATCGCGCACCACCCTCCAGAACGACCCGGAGTGCCGGGAAGACAAGGTTGTGCTTCGCGCAGTCATAATGAACCCAATGACAGATATGGGGGTTTTGCGCGAAATCCTGGATGAACAGGAAAACATTGCAAAGCAGTTCTGCACCGCCGACCTGCCGGGTGCATAAACAGAACCAGGATTTGAAATCCCCGGC
>JBKHES010000033.1:0-20221 GCA_046540695.1 Desulfobacterales bacterium | reverse complement strand
ATCGGGATCGATCAGGATACCGCTCCCGGTTTCTCAAAAAATCAAATCCCGTTCATCATTCAGCCTCAATTGCGCCTGCCCCATGTTTCTGGTATAAAGGTACCTAAAGGTTTCAGCAGTGCACCAACGATTCTGAATCCCTCAATTCATGCTTTGAATTCAACAATAGATAACAACAGACAAGGACTGCAGCCATGAAACAGGATGAAATGATTTTAAAAGCAGCCAAGGAAATCGTGGTAAAATTCATAGAGGTGGGAAATATAACCCCTGCCACTTTTCACGCCCATTTCAGAAACATCTACACAACCGTGGAAAAATCAGTAAAGGAAGACAGCGGCGGCAGGCAGCAGGACGAGGAAACACAATCCTGAGGGCGCCTAATGGACCTCGGCCCAGTCGCTGCCCACGGAAATATTTACTTTCAGGGGCACTGAGAGATCTGCAATGCCTTCCATGATACTGCCCGCAAGGCTTCGGACTGTGCCGATCTCGTCTTCAGGCACTTCGAACACCAGCTCGTCATGCACGGTAAGCAGCATTGCAGACCTGAGCCGTTTTTCAGACATGGCGGCATCCACCCGGATCATGGCCATCTTTAACAAATCCGCGGCCGTGCCCTGGATGGGGGTGTTGATTGCTGTGCGCTCTGCAAAGCCGCGCATGTTTGCATTACTGCTGTTTATATCAGGTATGTAGCGTATACGTCCGAATTCAGTGCCAACCCTGCCGGTTTTACGCGCATCTTCTATTGTGCTGTCTAAAAACTTCCTTACACCCCGGTAGCGCCCGAAGTAATGATCAATATAGGTGCGGGCCATTTTCGGGGTGATCCCGAGGTCCTTTGAAAGGGAATAAGCTCCCATGCCGTAGATTATCCCGAAGTTGATGGCCTTGGCCTGCCTGCGCAGTTCCTGTGTTACCTCAGCCGGATCCACCATGAAAACTTCAGCCGCGGTGCGGGTGTGAATATCCTCGTCTTCGCAAAACGCGTTTCTAAGAATCTCGTCTCCTGAATAATGGGCCAGCAGGCGCAATTCTATCTGAGAATAATCAGCTGCGAGGAAATACCAGCCGTCTTTTGGAATAAAAGCCCGGCGCACGTCCTTTCCCGCCTCCGTGCGGATGGGAATGTTCTGCAGGTTCGGATTGGAACTGCTGAGCCTGCCGGTTGCGGTGACAGTCTGGTTAAAGGAAGTATGAATCCTTCCTGTTTCAGGATTGATAAGACCGAAAAGTGCGTCTACGTATGTTGATTTGAGCTTTGACAGCTCGCGGTGACGGAGAATCAGCACGGGCAGCTCATGGTGACGGCACAGGGAGGTCAGAACCTCCACGTCCGTGGAATAGCCGGTTTTCTTTTTCGTCTTTTTCTGGGTGGGAAGCCCGAGTTTGTCAAAAAGTATCCGCCCCAGCTGCTGTGAGGAATTGATGTTGAATTCCTCGCCTGCCGTGGCATAAATTTCCGTCTCTATGCGCTCTATTTCCGCGGCCAGATCCTTGCTCATGGAAGCAAGCCGCTGCTTGTCCACCCTGATACCTGCTTCCTCCATTTTCATCAATACCGGCACCAGGGGCAGCTCAATGGTTGAAAGAAGACGGGTAAGACCCGCGGACGAAAGCATGGGCGAAAGTTTCCTGTATGCCGCCAGGGTTATATCAGCATCCTCGCATGCATAGACAACCGCCTTTTCAACCGGCACTTCCGCAAACCCGGAAAGCTTGCCTCCTTCTTGCGAGACCACATCCTCATAGGTGATCATCCTGTGATCCAAAAAATCCATTGCAATCTGGTTTAAGCCGTGGGACCTTTTTTCCGGGTTGAGAAGGTAAGAAGCAAGCATGGTGTCAAACACCACGCCTGCAAGGTCAACCCCGTGCCTGCGAAGCACGGTCCAGTCATACTTGATGTTCTGGCCAACCTTCCCGACTGACGGGTCCTCGAGCAGCGGCTTTAACTTTTCAAGAACAAAGGAGCGCGAAAGCTGGGCGGGGGCATCTTTGCCCGTGTGCCCGCAGGGCACGTAAAAGGCGCTGTCTTGTTCAAAAGAAAATGAAAGCCCCACAAGGGTTGCGTTTACAGCCTCTGTGGAAGTGGTTTCCGTGTCCAGGGCAAAGCAGCCGGAGCTTCTCAGTTTTCCAACAAGGTCCTCAAGCGCTGCCTCATCGCGGATTCCGCGGTAGTCCTTGGCAGACAGGTCGGATACAACAGGGTAGAGATCCTGGAGACGGCGGAATTCAAGATCCCTGAACAGCCGGGCAAGGCGCTTGTTATCCGGAGACTTGCGCGAAAACGCCTCCAGGTCCAGTTTGACCGGGGCATCCGTGTCTATTTTTGCAAGCTTTCTGCTCAAAAAGGCCTGATCCTTGTATTCGGCAAGCTTTTTTCTCTGCTTTGCCGCGCTGATGCCTTTAAGCCTTGCATAAAGGTTGTCCATGCTTCCGTAGGTCTTGATCAGCGAGACTGCTGTCTTGGGTCCTATGCCTGGCACCCCCGGGATATTGTCCGCCGAATCCCCGGAAAGTCCCTGGATATCAACCATCTGATGCGGCTCAACCCCCCTGGAGGAAACCACCTGCGTTCGGTCCGTGACCTCGTCTTTCATGGGATCCCACATGCTAACCCTGTCGGTGAGAAGCTGGATCATGTCCTTGTCGCCAGACACAATAACCGCTTCAAACCCGGCGTCTTCAGCCTGCCGGGCAAGCGTGCCTATGAGGTCGTCGGCCTCGTAGCCTTCGCGAATTATTACCGGGATATTGAATCCTTCCGTGATCTCGTGGATCACAGGGATCTGTACTGAAAGGTCCTCGGGCATTTCAGGCCTGTGGCCCTTGTAATCGGGATACAGCTCATGGCGGAAGGTCGGGCCCCGGCTGTCAAAAACCATGGCCACATATGCAGGATCGCGGTCATGGATCAGCTTGATCAGCATCCTGGCAAAGCCGTATGCGGCATTCGTGGGAAACCCGCCTGAAGTTGAAAGGCCCCGGATGGCGTGATAGGCACGGTGAATATAGGTGCTTCCGTCTATGAGATATATGCGGCTGTGGTGGCTCATTTGCAGTATTCCGGATGAGTCGGGTTTTTTTCAGCGCCTGCCGCCCGCGATCGCCTTGATCTCCGAGAGCTGTTCTATATGGTAGTCCGCTGCCAGCCCGCGGTTGCAGCAGGCGGCAAGTACAACCCCAGCGGCACGGGCGGCCTGCTCGTCGACCGGGGAATCCCCTATATACAGAACCTGCTCGGGAAAAACATTGAAATGCCCTGTTATTTTTAACAGCTGATCGGGATGCGGCTTGGGGTTTTCAACATCGATTGCAGTGACCACGAGGTCAAAGTATTTCTCCAGGCCGTGGACCTCGAGTACCCGGCTCATGGTATCCGAGCGGTTGGTGGCCACGGCGGTTTTCAGGCCGGGCCGGCACCAGGACAGTACATCCACAAGATCAGGGGCGATCTTCATGTACCTTATATAAGGAGCGTATCCTCTTTGTTTACGGAACTGCTGGCCCCTTGCATATTCGTCCGGGTCGGAAAGCAGATACGCCACAGCCTGATCAGCGGTGCTCATCTGGCAGTATTCAAACTGGCTGTCTGTCATGGGCGGCTTGCCCAGGTGAGCCAGAATATCGTTGTAATAAGCCCGGTTGGCGGCTTCCGTGTCAAACATGACACCGTCGCAGTCAAACGCAATTACCCTGAAATCAACCATTTAAAATCCTGTCGGTTCTATTCTTTCCTGGCCTGTATGATGCCTGAAACCGCTATTGTGATTCTGTCCATTCGATCGCTGTCGGTTTCCAGGTGAATGGAGTCATGATACCTGCCCGGCTTTTCGCGGGTGTTTTCAACAAGGAGAGTATAGACCTTTCTGCCCGATTCTTCTGTTTCTTCGAGTGTCAATTCGATGTTCTCGCCCCGCACGGCGGAAACTTCACGGATATCAAAAGGCTCATCTGTTTCCCTTGTTATTTTTACGGTACGCGAGATTTCCTCGCCTGCCGTGCCGCGCAGGTTAACGCGACGGGGCTCTACCGTGACATAAGGCTCAACCTTTCCGGAAACCCGCAGGCGGAGCCGCTGCCGGGCCTGATCATTTGTTTTCACTGATACTGACTTGCTGAGGTCTTTGCCTGAATCAGACATCCTTGTGCTTAACTTAACCTCTACATGTCCCTTCCCGCCTGGAGGGATGCGGTCTGTTTTATCGACCGCCGTGCACCCTCAGCCCGCCCGGACTGACTTTAAAAGAAGGTCTTCGTCCCCGGTGTTTTCAATAACAAAAGAGTGGAAAACCTCACTGCCCGCGGAAACGGTTCCAAAGTCATGGACCGGGTTTTCGGCAACCGCAGTCGGGCCGCCTGCTGCTGCAGCGGGAGCCACCGCCCATGCAGCGGCGGCCGAGAAAACAAGAATGCAGATTTTTTTTATTATAGTGGATTTAGTATACATATCAGGGTTAATAAGCGATCCTGCAGGCGATGTCAAGTGCCTGGCAGGCAATTCCCGGCAAATCTTCTGGTGATGGCGGCGACGGTATCGATACAGATCACGGTCACGATCCCTATTCGGATACCGATCCCGATACCGATCCCGATTTGGTAAGAGATCAGGGAATCATTTGCTTTCTGCATTTCAACGGTATTTTACAGTCCTGCACACAAGTCTTGCCGGCAGGCGGGGTTTCTGTTAGGAAAGGGAAAAAGCAACTGCAAACACAAATGAACGGACGACATGGAATCATCCAGCTTATTCTCCCGCGAAGTTCGATTTCTGATAGCTTCTGCATGCTTTGTGGTAATTGTTGCCGGAATGCGTTCCGCGGCTGGGATACTAGTGCCTTTTCTTCTGTCAGTGTTCATAGCCATCATTTCCACCCCGCCTCTTTTCTGGCTTCAGAGAAAAGGTGTTCCCAAGATCGTGGCAATAGGCGTTATCATGGCCGTGATACTTGCCCTGGGAACCCTGCTTGTGCAGTTTTTAAGCGGGTCTGTCGGGCAGTTCACCTCAAAGCTTCCCTTATACCAGACCCGGCTGATGAATGAGTCAGTCAAGCTAATAGAGTGGTTAAACACCCGCGGTATAAACCTGTCCGAACAGATGTTAAGGGATTATTTAGACCCGGGCATGGCAATGCAGATGGCGTCCCGGACCCTGACGGGGCTTAGCAGCGTGCTTACAAACGCGTTTCTCATCCTTCTGACCGTTATTTTCATTCTCCTCGAAGCAGCCTGGTTTCCGGAAAAAATCCGGACGGCCTTCAGGGAGCCGGAAAAATCCCTATACAACTTCAGCAGGTTCATCAAAAGCGTAAACCATTATCTGGCATTAAAAACCGTTTTCAGCGCGGCCACTGGAGTGCTCATATGGATCTGGCTTTCCGTGCTGGACCTCGACTTTGCCCTGCTCTGGGGCCTGCTGGCGTTTTTCCTCAATTACGTCCCCAACATAGGTTCAATCATTGCCGCGGTGCCCCCCATACTGCTGGCAATAGCCCAGCTTGGACTGTGGCACGCCTTTTTGTGCGCCCTTGGTTTCACAGCGGTCAATTTAGTCATAGGCAACCTGCTGGAACCGCGATTCATGGGGACCGGGCTTGGACTTTCCACCCTGGTTGTATTTCTTTCCCTGGTTTTCTGGGGGTGGGTGCTCGGACCTGTTGGAATGCTGCTTTCCGTACCCCTTACAATGATTTTCAAGATAGCCATGGAAAGCAGCCCTGAAACCCGATGGCTTGCAGTGATGCTGGGAAACGAGCTGCAGAGATAAAATGCCTGTCAAGCGGACTCTCTCCGGTCTTTATTTTTTCTATTTCGCTGTACTGGGCATATACCTGCCGTATTTCAACCTCTATTGCTACCACCTGGGTTTTTCCGGATTTGAAATAGGCGTGATCTCGGCCCTGAGAACCCTGGCAACAGCCCTTTTCCCCCTGATCTGGGGGGCAGTGGCAGACAGGTTTAACATCAGGCGGCCGATCTTTATTTTCTGCCACTTTACAAGCACCGCAATATGGGCGTTTTACCTGCTTACCACCGATTTCTGGTTCATGCTGGCAATAACCGGATTCTACGGGATTTTTTACGCCCCCCTGATATCTTTTCTTGAATCGTTTTCAATGGACCTGCTCGACCAGGAAAAAAACCGCTACGGAAGGCTTCGCGCGTGGGGGTCGATCAGCTTCATTATCATGGTTACAGGGGTGGGCCGGGCTATTGACATTTTTAGCGCGGACATAATAATAGCGCTCATACTTGCCGCCTCCCTGCTGCAGGCCTTTATTGCGCTGAGACTGCCGCCTGCCGAACGCTCCCTGCAGGTATCTTTTTCAGCCGGCGCAAAGGCCCTTGTTTCAAGGCGCGTGGCAATTTTTCTGGTGGCTGCGTTTCTCATGCTTTTCAGCCACGGGACCTATTACGGATTTTTTTCCATCCACCTGGAAAACATAGGGTATAACAGCACTTTCATCGGTTTTGCCTGGGCCCTTGCGGTATTGGCGGAAATCGGGATAATGGTTTACTCGGTACCCATATTCAGACGTTTTTCACACGAACGCATACTCACAGCCGCATTCGCTGTTACCTCAATCCGCTGGCTGGTGCTGGCAGGGGCGGAATCAGCGGCAGTAATCCTTTTTACCCAGCTGTTTCACGCCTTTTCCTACGGTGCATTCCACGTGGCAAGCATCCTCTACATAGACAAGCTAACCCCGCCCGAGGCAAAGACCCTGGGGCAGGCGGTAAACAACGCGGTCACATACGGCCTGGGGATAATGACGGGATTTCTTGTAAACGGCTATTTTTTTGAAATCATCGGCGCGCAGGCCCTGTTTGCAATATCAGGGTTTCTTGCGGCAGTCGGCTGCGTGCTGATGGTAACGGACACTGCCACGCGCGGCAGGAATCAAAACTCCCCTGATTCCGGTTCAACCGCTATGAAATAAAGCCTGCCGCGGTGTTTCATGTATCCTGCAGCAGTTTTTGCGTATTCGCCGCTTCCCCAGAAAATGTCAGCCCTTTTCGGCCCACGGATTGCCGAGCCCGCATCCTGGCTGCACATAAACCGGGTAAAAGGCTCCCAGCTCTCGACCTCCCCGGATTTGCCTGGCACGGGTTTTTCGCCTGATACAAACAACAGCGCGCCTGAAGGGGTGATTTTCTGGTCCAGGGCAACCGACCTGCCTGGGGTTAATTTCGCGCCCAGCGAGCCGCGGGGGGATTTTTCTTCCGTCTCCCTGAAAAAAACATACCTGGGGTTGTAGAAAAATATTTCATCCATTTCCGAGGGATTCTGCCTGATATAGCCGGCAATGGCCTGCATGGACATTTCCTGCCTGCTGATTTCTCCCTTGTCAATCAGGTACTTTCCTATGCTGCGGTAGGGCCTGCCGTTGGTGATGTCATAGCCCACCCGCAGGGTGTCGCCATTGCGCATTTTAATTGTGCCCGAGCCCTGAACATGCAGGAAAAAAAGACTCACCGGGTCATCCGTCCACGCAATCGCCTCCGCCCTGGATTCAAGCACGTTTTTTGTTTCAATGGTCTTGCGGTCAAAATACGGAACAAGCTTTTCTCCCTGACGCCTTGCAATAATCGTATTTTCATCGCATTCAATGCCGAAATCGGAAAGATCTGCCTGCAAAAGATCGCTCGGCCTGGAATAAACAGGATACCTGAATTCATCGGTTCTGGTCCTGCTGCCGTTTATCCTTGGCTCGTAATACCCGGTAAACAGCACCCGAACCGGGGATTGCTGCTCAGCAAATTCATAAACCCTGGCGTTTTCCCGCAAAAACTCGTTTATGCGAGACTGCGGAGGCTTTTTTTCAACAAGGGCCTTAAAGCGCTTCATGCCTGCTGCAAGTTGCCCCGCTGAATACGAATCCCCGCCGAAATCAAACTTGCGGTTTTGAGGGAGTCTTTCGTAATAGGCAATGCTCTGCGCCACAGCTTCGGCAAGATCCTCGCAGCCGAGATCATCTGATAGCCCGGGAAGGCTGCCTGAGGGAACCTGCCTGATCTCTGCCGCGGCCGCCGGATACGCGCACAGCAGAATCGCCAGAAAAACTGCCGCAGCATAAGCGGCCGGAGGTTTAATTTTGTTCCTGCTCATTATCCGCGTCCTCTGATTCCATCCTGCGTGGCTTGTTGTCTATGCTTTCAGGTGCCTGCATTTGCCTTCTGTCTTCTTCCACAACTCCCATTTCGCAGAATCTGCGGGCGGAGGCCAGAACCCGCCGTTCCATGGACCCTACCGTCCTGTTATAAGAGGCAACGCATTTGTCAAGATCCCTTCCCATGCGCTTGAAATGCTCTGTCATTGCATATATCCTGCTGTAGAGCTCGTTTCCCAGCCTTATGGCGGATTTTGCATTTTCCACCGCGGTTTCCTGGCGCCAGGCGTATGCAACCGTCTTTAAAAGAGCAATCAGGGTGGTGGGGGTGGCCATGATAACGCCTTTTGCTGCGGCCTCTTCAATAAGACCGGGCCGGGCTGAAAGAGCCGCGCTGAAAAAATTCTCTCCCGGAATAAACAACACCACGAACTCGGGTGTAGGGTCAAATTTGCGCCAGTATGACTTCTGGGCAAGCCTGCTGACATGAGCTTTTACCTGCTCTGCGTGGCGGTCAAGAGCCTGCCTGGCTTTATCGGTGTCAGGGTCTTCCAGGGAATCCAGATAGGCTGAAAGCGGAGCCTTGGCGTCAATAACCACCTGTCTTTTACCCGGAAGCCTTACAATCATGTCCGGCCTCAGCAGCCCTTCTTCCGCGTCTTCGGACTGCTGTTCATAAAAATCGCAGTGGTTCTGCATTCCCGCTATTTCAGCCACCCTTCGCAGCGTGATCTCGCCCCACCTGCCTCTTACCTGCGGCAGCCGCAGGGCTTGGACCAGCCTGCCGGTTTCCCTGTGCATTTCCTGCTGACCCCGGGCCAGGGAAGAAACCTGCTGGGCAAGGCTTCCGTGTGCGCTCTGGCGGTGCTGCTCCATGGACTGGACCTGGCGCTCGAACCTTTCAAGCGCGTGGAGAACCGGCCTGACGATTTCATCTTCAGCCCTGCTGCGGTCTTCATCCTTTCGGGAGGTGCGCCCGGAAAAGATAAAAAAACCCGCCAGCAGGCCGAGAAGCAGCCCCGAGGCCAGGCCTGCGGCCAGGTATATGATTTCCAATGAAACAATCATATCAAAACCATGCCTGAATCAGGCTCAAAAATTTTCTTCCCCCGGCGCCGGGTTTCTAAGATAATGGCCGCTTTTGCCGCCTGACTTTTCCAGAAGGCAGACATCTGATATAATCATTTCACGCTCGTGGGACTTGCACATGTCGTATACTGTCAGGGCGGCAACAGATGCAGCAGTCATCGCCTCCATTTCCACGCCGGTGCGGTCATCTGCACGGACCGAGGCGTCTATGCGAAGCGACCCTGTTGATTCGTCGGGGTAAAAATCTATCTGAACATGCCTTATCTGTATGGGATGGCACATAGGAATGAGCAGATGGGTCTGCTTTGCGGCCATGATGCCGGCGATGCGGGCGGTTTCAAATACGTTTCCCTTGCGCACCCTGTCCTCGACAACCATTTGAAAGGTTTCCGCGCTCATGGTTATTACGCTCATGGCAACTGCGAGCCTGGCGGTTGTTTCCTTGTCTGCAACATCGACCATGCGCACCCGGCCCTGCTGGTCCATGTGGGTAAAATCCGCCATAGCGTCTTCCCCCTTAACTCCTATTTAAAGTATTCTGTTTTGGCCGTGACCGTCTGCTTTACTGAATCTATCATGCGCGACATGCATGAAAGCACGTTTTCGCGGATATCGCCGGCCACTGCTATCAACATTATATCGTCTCCCACGGACAGCTCCCGCTTTTCGGTGATTTCCACGAGTATTTCGACAATGCCGGGGCTCTGCTTTTCAGACTCAACAATGCCTTCTATCTGACCTGGGTTTACGCTCAGGCTCACCCCGGACACCTCTTTTCCGTTTCTGGAAGTGCCCCGGACAACCCCGTGGTGCGTCAGCACCATGCCCACTTTATGGTAATCCGGATGCGCCCTGATTTCATCCACCAGCTTGTTTTGATCCATAGAGATTACTCCCTGTTTTTTCACTTTTCATCCACCCGGCGCCTTGCCTGGTAAAGATCTGCCGAGGTATTTATATTAAAGAAACTCTCCAGGTCGGGGTCTGCCGCGATGACCTTCTCCGGAGGAATTTTTTTTACCCTCATTTTTTTAAAAACCCTCTGGATTTTAAATTTTTCCTGCCGCACAGACTGCTCCACCATCGGCAGGGCTTTCTTTGCATAGGCGGCGCACAGCGGCTCTGCACCCGAAGGAGTACGCGGCATGACAGCTGCTGTGCCTTCTTCTATTTCGGATAGTACCAGTTTTACGACGGACTCCTTTATAAAAGGGGTGTCGCAGGCTGCTGCAAAAATCCATGGGGTCTGCGCATAGAAAAGTCCCGTGTGAATTCCGGTCAGGGAACTTTTTGCTGAAAAAAGGTCAGTGCACAGGCAGGCATCCCATTGCAAATGGTGCTTCGGCTCGTTGGTAACGATTATTGTTTCCTTAAAAATCCGGCTGAACAAGTCGATTACCGGCCGGATTAAAGGCCGGCCCCCGACTTCGAAAAAAGCCTTGTCAGCGCCTTCAAACCGGGAACTGCGCCCTCCGGCTAAAATCACCCCGCTGCAGCAACGATCCATCCGGTCTCCTGTGAAACAAAATCTTGATCCCACCGGCACCCATAGTATATACTGTTTTTATTTTCAATCGTTTTTATAAGATGCAAATCAGCCCCAGGGGCGTATTCAGCCGCGCCCGGGCTGCAAGAGGACCGGATATGAGCACCGGAAAAACAATCTGCGATGCTGCTGAAGTAAACAAAATGATAGAAAGCCTGGCGGGCCGGATAAAACAGAGGCGGCGTGATAAGCAAAACCTCGCCCTGGTCGGCATACACACCCGCGGGGTCTTTCTGGCAAGACGCATAGCTGAAAAAATCGACCCGGACTCATCCGGCCGGGTCCCCACGGGCGACATGGATATTAACCTTTACCGGGATGACTGGACCGGGATAGCCCACCAGCCCGAGGTCCGCTCCACCCGGATTGATTTTGACATCAGCAGCAAGCAGATCATATTGATTGACGACGTACTTTATACCGGCCGCACCATAAGGGCGGCTCTGGATGCAATAATCGATTTCGGGCGCCCCCTGCGCATAGAACTTGCCGTGTTAATCGACAGGGGACACAGGGAACTGCCTATACAGGCTGATTATTTCGGCAAATTTGTTGAAACCCGTCACTCCGACGTTGTAAACGTTCTGCTTTCCGAATACGACGGAGTGGACCGGGTGGATCTGCTCACAGATTAGAAAGGGCAGGCATGGGAAGAAAAAAACATTCACACGGCGCACCTGATACTATAAAACTCGGAGTTATCAGTGTTTCTTCAACAAGGACTGAAAAGGACGACAAAAGCGGCCAGTGGATAAAAAAACAGGCAGAAAAAGAAGGGTGCCTGGTGGCTGACTATAGAATCACAGCCGACGACAGCCGCGAAATTACCCGCGCTGTGGCGCAAAGCATAGCTGACCACGGCCTGCACTGTCTCATCCTGACCGGAGGTACAGGCATAAGCGCGTCTGATGTGACCATAGAAGCCCTTCAGCCGATGTTTTCAAGGGAGATGGGGGCTTTTTCCACACTGTTTGCCACATTAAGCTTTGAAAAAATCGACTCAGCCGCTATTTTGTCGCGCACGATAGCCGGCGTGATAGGCGGAACTGCGGTTTTCTGCCTTCCCGGCAGCCTCGACGCCTGCAAACTGGGCTGCAGGGAACTTATTTTCCCTGAACTCAAGCATATTGCCGCTCACCTGCAGTAGCCGGCCGGCGGCACCATATAATCAATTCGCAAGGAGATCCTTATATGTTCGGTATCGGCATGCCCGAACTCATCCTGGTCCTGGCTGTTGCACTCATAGTCTTCGGCCCCAAGAAACTGCCGGACCTTGCACGATCACTGGGCAGGGCGATAAACGAGTTCAAAACCGCCACCCAGGATTTCAAAGACTCCATGGACAATGAAATCAAGGATGTAAAAAAGCCTTTCGACGATGCGGCCCGTGATGTAAACAAACTAGCAGACACGCCAAAGACGCGCACGGATGAATCGCCTGCAACCCCCCAGCAAAACGGGAAACCTGCAGGGGCTGAAAAAACACAGGCTTCTGAGGCAAGACAGGCGGCGGATGACAAAGCACATGACTCCAACCAGGAAAAAAGCGGTTCTGACGGATAATGCAAGAAGAAGCTGAAGTAGAACAGGAAGAAAAGCTTCCCCTCACAGAGCATCTCGAAGAGCTTCGAAACAGGCTGATCAGGTGTTTTATCGCCCTGATCGCAGGTTTTGCAGTGGCCTATTTTTTCAAGGAACGCCTGTTTGAAATATTGACCCGTCCTCTTATCAGGGTAATGAGGCAGGGTGACAACCTTATTTTTACCGGTATCCCGGAGGCATTTTTCACCTACCTCAAGGTTTCGCTGCTGGCCGGCCTGCTTCTGGCGGCACCCTTTATTATATACCAGTTCTGGATGTTCGTGGCCCCGGGTCTTTATAAAAATGAGCGCCGGCTCATGCTTCCCATCACTTTCGTTTCAGCGTTTTTCTTTATAGGAGGCGCCCTTTTCGGCTACTTTGTCGTTTTTCCGTTCGGATTTAAATTTCTTCTGGGCTTTGCAGGCGAAAACATCCAGCCGCTTCCTTCCATGAAAGAATATCTGAGTTTTTCATCGAAACTGCTTCTTGCTTTCGGCTTTGTTTTTGAACTGCCCATTGTGATTACCTTCATGGCACGGCTGGGCCTGGTTACGGTGCCGTTTTTAAAGAAAAACAGAAAGTACGCCCTGCTGATATTCTTTGTCGGGGCTGCTGTGTTGACTCCCCCCGATGTTGTAACCCAGGTAATGCTGGCTATGCCTCTTATGGTGCTTTATGAGATAAGCATTATAGGGGCCCGGATTTTCGGCAGACGCACGGAAGATGCCGATTGACAAAGAAAAAGCCTGTTTTCAGCGGATAAATATTATTGACATCCGGGAGCGTGTGTGGTAATTATAAACTTTACTTAGATGATCAATTTGGATTGACAGAAATATATCCTTAACCTGTTTCCCAGAAGAGGAGGACGGAATGAAAAAGAGCTTAGCCATAATGTGTGCCGTGGTATTCGGAGTAACTACGCTTCTTGCGGCCGGGATTTATGCCGGGTCCGCGGATTATCCCGAAACCATCAAGATGAAAAATGAGGAGGCTTTTGACGAACACGAGCAGCCCATTGTTGAATTTTCACACGACAAGCATGCAGCAGAAGACGGATATGGTATAAGCTGCGGTGACTGCCATCATGACGAAAACGGTGAACCAATTGATGATCTTGAGGCGGGAGACGACGTTGAGAGCTGCTTTGAATGCCACAGCGGAACCGGCGCCGGATCACCCAAGGACTTCATGGGGCCGGATCCTGATGCAGAAGCGCTGGAATCCTACTACACCGCGATTCACGTAAACTGCGTCGGCTGCCACAAGGAACAGGACGGGCCAAAGTCCTGCAAAGAGTGCCACGAAGAATAATAGCGGAAAACCTGTAAGATAAAAAAGGCAGCAAAACAGCTATAAAGCCGTGCCCGGATAAATATGTTTTTTTCCGCGCACGGCTTTTTATTTCAGAGCTTTCCCTGGTTGTAAGCCAGCGCAGCCCGGATAAAGGCAGGAGCCCACCCGGGCGTTCCCAGGCTGTGGATATGGGTATAGGTTGCAAGAACGTTTTTATAACACAGCCCGTCTTTTTTGTTGACAATCCCCCTGCCCTTTTCCATGGCAAAGACAAGGTCCGAGTCAGCACCGTTGAATTCCAACACCCGGGAATAGTGAAACTCGTGGCCCTTTATCCGGGTTCCTGATGGGTAATAGGGATTTTTTCTTCTGGCAACCGAGGCGATTGTATAGCCGTGCCCCTGGGGACGGTCGGAAAATCCGAACACTATCGGCAGCACTCCTGCCATGGGATAGTTTTGATCAAGCACCAGGGAGGTGCCGAGATACATGAGCCCGCCGCATTCCGCGTAAACCGGAAGGCCTGCCTCCACTGCCTTTTTTACGGCATTTCTGAACCCGGCATTTTCCGCCAGGCTTTCCGCATGAGTCTCAGGGAATCCGCCGCCTATGTAAAGCCCGTCTATCGGCGGCAATTCCAAATCCGCCAGCGGACTGACATATACAATATCAGCGCCTTGATCAATCAGGGCCTTAAGGTTTTCAGGATAATAAAACTGAAACGCCGAATCCCTGACCACGCCTATGCGCACTCTGGATGGAAAATTTTCTGAAACCGGTTCCTGAAATTGATCGTAGCAGGAATCGTCCTTGCCGGCCTCCCGGGTTCCCGGATATAAGGGATTGGCGCCAGCCTGGTATGCTATATCAACGATTCTTTCAAGATCAATGCATTTGCCTGCGGTGCGTGCAGCAGAGTCTATGGCTTCAGCAGCCAGCCTGTGCTCGGGCGTCGGGATCAGGCCCATGTGTCGTTCGGGAAAATTTTCCGGGTTCAGCCTTGGCAGAACACCTAAAACCGGCACACCGCAGGTCCCCTCGATACTGGTTCTCAGTATACGCTCATGCCGCGCCCCTGCCACCCGGTTTAAAACAACACCGCATATGTTTATATCCCTGTCAAAATGAAGGCATCCAAGCACCACGGCAGCCATTGTGCGGGTGGCTTTTGTGCAGTCCAGGCACAGGATAACAGGAGCTCCGAGCATCTTTGCAAGCGATGCCGTACTGGTGGTGCCTGCCGCATCCAGCCCGTCATAAAGGCCGCGGTTGCCCTCGATTATCGACAGATCAGTATCCCGGGAATACAGGGAAAAAGACCGGCACAACCGGTCCGGGGAAAACAGGAATGGGTCCAGATTATGGCAGGGGCGGCCGGCAGCCGTGCCGAGCCACCCCGCATCAATATAATCAGGCCCTTTCTTGAAAGGAGCTATCTTTTTGCCGAGCCGGGCAAGCGCAGAAACAATACCGATGGATACTACAGTCTTGCCTGATCCCCCGCGCAATCCGGCGATCAATACACGAGGGATATCACTCTGTTCGACCTCCATCTGGTTACTACCCGGTCGGTGACTATAAAAACGTAAACAGTGGGAATGGACGCAAGCCTTTACTAAAGGCGGTCCGGACGACCCTGTTATTCGTTTTCATGCTCGGCGCCGGCCTGCTTTCCGGCGCCTTTCAGGCCGTACATTGAGGTACTGCCGCTTGACCAGAACTCCAGTATGCCTTCTTCCACCATCTTGGTGACAATCTTCTTGGCTTCGCGGGGTTTGGCATCCAGAATCTTGGCCAGGTCGCTGAAATAAAACTTGGACTTGGTCTTTGATTTCTTCTGCAGGCCTTCGATGATCTTTTGTTTGGATTCTTCGTATTCCAGTGCCATTTTGATCAATTCCTCAGTTGTGCGTGATGCGCTGCGGCGCCTTTCCGGCGCCGCAGCGCGCTTGTGCTATTCAAGGTTTGCCGCCGAACTTACGCAGGCTTCAAGCTTTTAGAACTTAAACTGCGTGGTCTGGCGCCAGGTGTAATATGCCGGATCCCGGAAGTCGTCGATGAGATGATGCGTAAATTCAAGATCGCATTTCTCAAAGAAGCGCTCCCAGCCGATCCTCTCGGCCCATTCGCCGAGACGCTCATACTTTTTGGCATCCGCGGCATAGGCCTCCACAATCTTCTTTATGGTCTGGGCGGTCTGGGGCCAGCGCGGTGGTTCATTCGGGATGAAGGCCACTGCAACCTTGGAGAACTTGGGCGCCGAAAGCCGGTTGGAAACCTTTCCGCCAACCATGAGCACGATTCCGTCACCCTCTTTGTCCGCCAGGGGCAGGGCGGGGCACATGGTGTAGCAGTTGCCGCAGTACATGCAGCGGCTGTTGTTCACCTCCACACTGTTGATGGTCTTGCCGCCGACCTCGACCTTCTTGGGCTTGATGGCCGCAGTGGGGCATGCGGCGATGGCCAAGGGGATCTCACACATCTTGTCCGTGTATTCATGATCAATCATGGGCGGCTTTCTGTGATAGCCCAGGATAGCGATATCCGAGCAGTGAACCGCGCCGCACATGTTAAGGCAGCATGCCAGGGAAATCCTCAGATGTGCCGGCAGGCGCATATTCTGGAACTCCTCGAACATTTCGTCCATCACGCTCTTTACCGGACCCGAGGCATCTGTGGCCGGAGTATGGCAGTGGATCCAGCCCTGAGTATGAATAATATTGGTGATGCCGGCACCTGTGCCCCCCACAGGGAACTTGTGGGAGCCGCCGGCAAACTTCCGGCTCTGCAGATCGTCTATCAGCGGCTGGACCTTGTCCTTGCTGTCAACCATGAACTCGACGTTGTTGCGGGTTGTCCACCTGACGTAGCCGCCGCAGTGCTTGTCCGCGATATCGCAGATTTCACGGACAAGCGACACGCTCATCAGGCGCGCGCCGCCTGCGCGCACGGTATAGACCTCGTCGCCGGTCTCGGAGACATGAACCAGAACACCGGGCTGCAGAATTTCATGATACAGCCACTTGCCCTTGTTGTTCTTTATGACCGGCGGGTAAAAATCCTCGTAGTTTCTCGGACCGATATCTGTAATCCGATCCTGCATCGGATTTTCGGGATCGTATCCTGAAGATATAAAAGCCATGCTCAACCCCCTTCTATCGCTTGTGATGTTTACGGAACTCGTTGATGTCGCGCTCAAAGCCTCCGGGCACTTCCTCTTCCTTCCAGAAGATATACGGATTATGACGCGGCTCGGAAACGTGCTGCGGGATCGGATCGAGTTCGGTCATTTCCAGCAGCTTCTGGAAGCCCTGCCGCTTCATGAGTTCGCCGAGGCGCTCGCGGTTCTTTCCTTCTTCCATCCACCAGTCCCAGATCTTTTCAATGTATTCCTTGATTTCCTCGTAGCCGCTGTCCTTGTTGACCTCGACAAACGGCACAAGTAGCGAACTCATCTGGGCGCCGTCAAGGATGGGGGCTTTCGCGCCGACCAGGATGGAACACCCGGTCTGCTTGCCCGGCCTCAGTGCCCGGGGCATCACGTTGATGCAATGCATGCAGCGGTTGCACTCCCTGTTGTTGATCTCGAGTTTGCCGCCTTCATAACGCATGCAGCCCGTGGGGCAAAGGTCGATGACTTCCTTCTGGATGTCGAATGCACCCCAGTCGCGTCCTGAGTGTGCGCCTGCGTTGGGCTTTAACTCGCCGCCCACGTAAGCCTTCACGGCTTCCTGGTCTATGCGGATATCGTCTTTCCAGGTACCGATAAAGGACATGTCAGCACGTGCGATTGAGGCCACGCAGCCGTTGGGGCATCCGTCAAACTTGAACTTGAACTTGTAGGGGAATGCCGGCCTGTGCAGCTCGTCCTGGTACTCGTGGGTCAGCGTGTTGCACAGATCCTGGGTGTCGTAGCATGCATACTCGCACCTGGCCGCGCCGATGCAGTCTGCCGGGGTTCTCAGGTTAGAGCCTGAACCGCCCAGGTCCTGGTCAAGATTATGGGTCAGTTCGTAGAAAATCTCTTCGAGCTGCTTTGTGGTGGTTCCGAGGAAAATGATGTCCCCGGTCGAACCGTGCATGTTGGTCAGGCCGCTGCCGCGGAACTCCCACAGATCGCATATCTGCCTGAGAAATTCGGTGGTGTAAAACTTTCCTGAGGGCTGGGCGACCCGCATGGTGTGGAAATGGGCAACCCCGGGGAAACTTTCAGGCTGATCGCAGTAACGGCCGATAACGCCGCCGCCGTAGCCGAAAACCCCCACGATGCCGCCGTGCTTCCAATGGGTCTCGCCGTCCTTGTAGGAAAGTTCAAGCACGCCCATCAGGTCTTCGACAACATCAACGGGGATCTGAAACTCGACATTGTTTACATTCTTTGCCCTTGACTCAGCCTCCTGCTTCATGTCCGAAACAAAACTCGGCCATGGTCCGCTCTCAAGCTGATCGAGCAAGGGGGTTTCATGCTTTGCCATTGTCATACCTCCCTTTCATTGTGATTAAGCCACGTGTCTATCGCCTATCTATAGATGCAAACGTCCAAACACTTGCAAATACCTCCTGCCTGTTTAAATAAAGCCCCATAAAAAGATTTTCTTATAGAATCATTGGGCCGCATTGTCAATAAAAAAGGCAACGTTTTCGTTCATTATCAGCCTTATTTGCTTATGCTTGCTGCCCCTCGATTTCCCGGACTATTTCCGGGGCGACCTCATAACCCAGCTCCCTGGCGCGGCTGCAGTGATAACCCGCCTTTTCAATATCTCCTTTTTCCAGGTAGGCAATGGCCAGATTGTTGTGGGCGACTGCGAAATTTTCATCTATTTCAAGCGCTTTTAACCCTGTTTCAATGCTTTTGTCCACCTGTCCTGCAAAAAGATAGGCATTTGCAAGCGTGGCATAAGCCTGGATGAACCTGGAGTTATATTTTACAGCTTTTTCCAGCGCTGCAACAGCCTCCTCCACATTTCCCTTCTGAAGCTGGACAAAACCGATGTTGCCGTATCCTTCAGCAAACCCGGCCCTTACCTTTACGCTCTGCTGGTTGTAGGCAAGACACCCGTCTATGTCGCCCTTCTGCAGGCAGATTCCCCCGAGCTGCACGTATGCTTCGGCAAAATTCGGGCTGCAGCGTATGGCCTCCTTGAATTCCTCTTCCGCCTCGTCAAACCTGCGAAGACCGAGCAGCGCGGTTGCAAGGTTGTAGTGGCTGTTGCTGCATTCCGGGTTTGACATGATTGCAAACCTTTGTTCCTGGATATACTGATCCACTGTTTTTTCTTCTGACATGAAGACTCCTTTTTGTATAATGGCTGACCGGTTTTAAAACCCGGCTTCTTCCTTTATTTTTGGCATCAATGGAGCTTAAAAATGGGGCCTTAAATTGTCAAGGAAAATCCCTGCACATTTTTATTGACACCCCCTGCAGGAATTCCTAATAATTCAGGCGGGCCATGAAGCCTAGGCATGGGGTGTCACTGAAACTATTATTAAGGAGGAAATATGCAGCCAGGATGTTATACAGCACTGATAACACCTTTTGATGAAAACGGCATAAACGAGGCGGGTCTTGAAAAGCTTGTCTCTTTTCAGATAGAAAGCGGTATCACCGGAATTCTCGCAGTCGGCACCACCGGAGAGAGCCCGACGCTGGACTGGAACGAACACATCCGCGTAATCGACCTTATCGCCTCAAACACCCGCACCAAGTGCACATGCATCGCGGGCACGGGCAGCAACAATACCGCCGAAACCCTGGAGGCCACAAAGCACGCGGTCAAATCCGGCTGCGAGGCCGTGCTTCTTGTTGACCCATACTACAACGGTCCTAGTTCACTGGAAATCCGGCGAGAATATGTCACACCTGTTGCTGCCTCTTTCCCTGAAACGACAATTATCCCATACATTATCCCCGGGCGTACCGGCGCCCAGATGTTTCCCGAAGATCTTGCAATCCTTTTCAGGGAATATAAGAATGTAAGCTGCGTAAAAGAGGCCACCGCCAACCTGGACAACATGCGCCGGACCAGGGAGTGCTGCGGCGGCGACTACCTGATCCTTTCAGGAGACGACGGAATCACCTATGACATGATGGCTGATCCGGACATAAGGGGCGGAGGGGCAATATCCGTGATGTCCAACATAGTGCCCGGCGCTGTATGCGAAATGGTAAAATCCATGCTTGACGGCGACACTGCGGCGGCAGGTAAAAGCTTTGAGAACTTAAAGCCGCTTTTCGACCTGGTAACCGTGAAAACAACTGAAAAAACTCCCTTCGGCGAGGTTACCTGCCGGGCCAGAAACCCGGTGCCCGTAAAAGCCCTCATGCAGGTACTCGGAATGCCTTCCGGACCCTGCCGCCGACCGCTGGGGAAAATGACCCGCTCAGGGCTCGAGGCGGTGCTCGGGGCGGCAAGAAAGGTGCAGAAAAACGCCCCGCAGGTTTTTGCCCCTGCTGCGGATTTTTTCGGCATAGACATTGAACAGAGACTCAATGACCCGAAATATGCCGAGGGACTGGCATATGAGGATTATTAAGCAAGATAAGCCAGTAAAAAGTTATCTGGAGTGCCCGGCGGACTGCGGTTTCAAG
>JBKHES010000032.1:0-20518 GCA_046540695.1 Desulfobacterales bacterium | reverse complement strand
GTTTTCGCTTAACTGTTCTCATAATTTCATTTTTTGCGCCAGCGCAATGAAATAGGCCGAAAATTCCTTCATCCTGATTCCATGTCGAATCAATCACCGAAAATAACATCCAGAATGACAGTAAAATCAGTCCTGGAAAAATATCCCCGGGCCGCGATTGTATTTTTGAAAATGGAAATGCACTGCCCCGGATGCCAGGCAGAGACCTTCCACACCCCTGAAGAAGCGGCCCGGGCACACAACCGGTACCCGGAATTCTGGTTTTAAGACTCCGCACGAGGCAGGGTTCATTAAAAACCCTGAAAAACAGCGGGCACCGGTTTATCTTCCCCGGCCTTCCTCCTGTTGAGGCACCCGCTTAGGATCAGCGGATATCCTTATATCCACCCTGCGGTTTTTCTCCCTGCCCTCGGAGGTTTCGTTAGTTGCAACAGGCTGGCTTTCGCCGTAGCCTTTTGCTGTGAGGCTGGAGATATCTATGTCTTTTGCGCGCAGATATTCAGCCACCCTTGATGCACGCAGCTCTGAGAGCTTCTGGTTGTAAGCCTCCGAGCCCTTGCTGTCTGTATGTCCTTCTATAACCACGACATTTTCCGGGTAATCTGAAAACACCTGCGCCAGTTCATTTAGTTTTGATTGTTCCGAGGCGCGTATGGCCGCCTTGTCAAAATCGAACAAAATGTCCATGGTGGCTTCTATCTGCTGGGTGTCCTCATTGTAGGAGACCTCTTCCATTCCCTGGACAGTTTCCAGCTCCCTGGCCTGCTGCTCCATTCGGTGCCCTATGATTCCGCCTATACCTGCTCCGGCAGCAGCCCCTATGACCGCACCGCCTTCTTTGTGCCCGGACTGGTGGCCTATGATTGCGCCGAGAAGTCCTCCTGTGGCAGCACCGACGCCTGCGCCCTTGGTGGTTTTGTTTGCCCCGCACCCGGATAAGGCAAAAGCCAGCGGAATTATCATTATTAAACACACCCATTTCTTATTCATCAAATTACCTCCAACACGTTGCCAGGCTAAAAACAAACAGCGGGTTCTCCGCTGATATTCAATTACACAGTAACCTCATTAACACTTAAGTCAACAAAAAATAATGGGAACAAACCCGGAAACTGACTGCCCTGAATTCCTTAGTTTTAATGCCTGCAAATGAGAAGCAAGGCTTCAGTCAGCCATTTCAACCCGATTTCTGCCGAGTTTTTTGGCCCGGTACATGACTCGGTCAACTCTGCCAAGGATCTGGTTTAGCCCTTCGCCGGGCCGGTATTCAGCCACTCCGAAACTGCAGGTAACACCAGCGCCCACGGTAAGCTTCCGGGCAGCCATAACCCGCCGCAGATGATCGGCCAGGATGCCTGCCCCCTTGCCGGAAGTTTCCGGGCAAAAGATCATAAACTCCTCGCCGCCCCAGCGGCCGAGACTATCGGCCTGCCTTACGCTTTGCTTTAAAAGGCCGCATACCTCCTGCAGGGCGACGTCGCCGGCCTGATGGCCGTACGTATCATTGATATCCTTGAAGTGATCCACATCCAGCATAATCAGGGAAAAGAAGCCCCCCGTCCGCCTGACCCGGTTTATTTCACTTTCAAGGAGGTCTTCCATTTTCATCCTGTTAAATATACCGGTCAAAGCGTCTGTTGTGGAAAGCCTTTCCAGTTCTCGGCTTTTACCAGCAAGGATCTCGTGGGCGCCACCCAGCTTGCGGTTCAAACGGGCAAGCTTCCTGTTCCAGAAAAAAAACAGGCAAGTAAGGATGGTTGCTCCCCCGAGGACCTGCAGCAAAAGTGTAGTGTCAACACCCTTGTCATATCTCACCGAGAGCCACTTGCTGGTTATCTGACTCACCTCACGATCGGAAAGAGACTCCAGTGCCTTGTTAATTATAGAAGCCAGAATCTGCTCATCATTTCTTATGCCCAGGCCCAGCGACTCCTTGTAGGGAGTCTGCCCGGCGATCTTCAGGTCATAGAGGCCAAGCTCGTGTATTGCGTGGCTTACCCTGTGCAGACTGCCGACTGCAGCCTCAGTCTCCCCGGATGCAACTTTCTCCAGAGCGGTGTTTAAGTCCGGGTAAAAAAGAAGGTTTATTCGCGGAAAGCGGTCCTCGAAATATTTTCTTACAGGATTGTCATTGACCATCCCTACGGTTTTTTCCTCCAGAGCGTGAAGATCCGGAAGATAAGGGTGACCGTCTCTTACAACCATAACGTTCACTGATTCTATATAGGGCTTGGAAACCCCAAAATCTACTTCCTTTCCGGCATTTGTGGATACGCCGGAAAGAATATCGCACCTGCCTTCTTTCAGTGCCTCGATGCTTTCCTGCCAGCTCTCAGTGGGAACAACCCTGACGGGCACCCCTATTTTTTTCTCAAGCAGGGATATTATATCAGCGGAAATCCCCCTGAAAACACCATTTGAATCCAGTTCTTCAAACGGAAGCCTTGAAGGGTGCACTGCAATGAAGATCTCTTCTTTTTCTTCAAGCCACTGGCGTTCCGGCCCTGACAACATGATCCTGGATGTGCCCTGTCCAGGGTTCTGCTCATTTAACCATCGCCTGTAAAGCCTGGCCTGCTCTTCCCGGGTGACCGTGTCCATTGCCTTCTGAAGAATTCCGCGGAGGACTTTTCTGTCTTTTCTTACTCCTATGGACACCGAGGTGTTTTCAAAATGATCGCTGCCCATTACAGGAGCACTTTTCAGGTCCGAGAGGAAGTGCTTGCTGATCAGGTAGTCGAATACAGGCTTTTCCGAAAGTGCCGCGTCCACCTTTCCCGAGGAGACTGCTTTAAGGCAGTCCAGTGCATCCTTCTCGGCAACGATTTTCACCTCCGGATAATGCCTTTCCAGTATCTCCTGGAAATAAAAATTACCCGGCACTGCGACTTTTTTACCTGCCAGGTCTTCGAGCCGGGTGAACCTCTCGTTTCCCTTCCTGACCACGATGCCGAAAAAAATTGTAAAATAAGGTTCCGTAAAAGCAATCGTCTTTTTCCTGTCCGGTGTTGCCACAACATCAGACAGGCAGTCGATCTCCCCTGTGTCCAGCATATCCATGAATTTGCCCCAGCGCCTGCCAGAAACATATTCTATGCTGATGCCCAGCTTGTCGGCCAAAAGATTCATGTAATCAACGCAGAAACCTTTGGGCCTGCCTTTTTCATTGAAGTTAAAAGGCGGCCAGTTCTCGAGGTTATCCACCCTGAGCACAGGATTTTTGCGAAGAAACACCTTTTCCTCTGTTGTAAGATCCGGGCCTGCGGATTGTTGAGCAGAAACCCATTTTTCGGCCAGTTCAACCTTTTCCTTGTCTGTAACGGTTTCCATGGCCTTTTCCAGGATACCTGCCAAAAGCTCCATCTCCGGGCGCACTGCCATATGAAGGCCCTGGGGCCCCAGCTCAGGGGCTTCGACTTTACCGCAGACCCTGAGGCTGCCAAGAAAACGTGCAGCCATAAGATAGGCAACCGTGCCCTGATAACCGATATAGGCATCAGCCTCGCCGTATAAAACAGCCTCCAGTCCCTGCAGGGCGTTTTGGACCTGGAAAACCTTTATTTCCGGATAAGAGGATTGAAGCACCTCCTCCTGTTTATAGCCGCGGGCCGCGGCTACGGTTTTGCCCTTTAAGTCTTCAAATCTGCGGATTGATCTGTCTTCCTTTCCGGCAACAATGACATAAGGCAGCTCGAGGTAGGGTGCGGTGAAACTCATGAACTGCTTTCTGCTCTCAGAGACCCACAAGCAGGGAAGCAGATCTATCTTTTTGTCCCTGAAAAGCCCCAGCAGCTCAAACCAGGTGTATCCGTTGGCATACTCAAATGAGATGCCGAGGCGACGGCCTAAAAGCTCCAGGTATTCAATAGCGTAGCCCCTGGGGCGCCCGTGCTCGCTGAAGTCAAAAGGCGGCCAGTCATCTTCGTTTCCTACCCGGAAAACTGGATGCTGGTTGAGAAAATCCCTTTCTTCAGGGGTGAGATCAATGCTGCCGGCAGCATCCACGGAACCGGCAGGATCCATGTCCCGGGTATTTGGACCTTCCGCGGCCGATGCCGGCTGCAGGACAATAACCAGAGCTAAAAAAAGGGCATTCAGAAAAAAAAATGCCGACAAATGCGAAACTCGGTTCATATTTCTTTCCAGTAAAAGAAAAACCGAGCGGAAAAGGCCAGGAACCCGCTTCGATTTAAGTTATCCTAAATCTTATAGCAAAATTAAAATTACCCGTAAAGCCGGAATGACGGCGCGTTTTACGCAACCGACAGCGGCTTCACCTTCGGCTTGCAATATATATACTCAGCAAAACAATGCCGGCGCCGGCGCCTTTTTTCCGCCGGAATGTTCGGTGATATTCATTCAATGCATCCTTTAAAAAGCGTTTCATACCACAAAGCAATGGTTTATTCCATTCCGGGTTTCGGCCGGATCATTCATAAAAAACAGCCGCAAGGGTTGCATCCGGGCTGCCCTGGAAAACCCCTGCGGTGCAGCATCAGCAACCATGCATCAGCAACCATTGCCACGGGCAGCTTTATGCGTTAACATTATATTGAAGGCAGAACTAAAGATATTTATCCGGGACAAAAATGAGCAAATACGAAGAAATAACATGGGCCAGAAAAGTTCTTGAGCTACCGGAGGCGGCCACCATGGAAGAAATAAAAGCCGGCTACAGGCGGCTCATGCACAGATGGCACCCTGACACCTGCGGGCAGGACAAGGAAAAAGCCCATGAGATGACCCGCAAAATCACCGAAGCCTACCGGGTGCTGATGGATTACTGCACGAATTACAGGTATTGCTTCTCAGAAGAAGCGGTGAAAAAGCAGCGCAGCCCCGAGGAATTGTGGATGGAACAATTCGGAGGCGATCCTTTGTGGAAAACAGGGGGGCGCGCGTAAAATTACAAGAGTTCGTGAAGTATCTGTTCGAAGACTTTGCTGTCGGATCCGGCAAACAGTACGAAACGAATGTGCTTTACGGATGACAACCCAGGAAGTTCCTCAATAACCGTTTTCAGGGCTACTCTTGCTGCTGCTTCCAGGGGGTATCCGAATGCACCGGACGAGATTGCCGGAAAGGCGATGGAGTTAAGATTATTTTGATCCGCCAGCTGCAGGGCATTTCTGTAGCAGGAAGCAAGCAGCCTGTCAGAAGGCTTGTCCACGCCGTAAACAGGCCCCAGGCAGTGGATCACATGGCGGTTGGGCAGATTGTGGGCGCCTGTAATAACCGCCTGGCCAGGGCTGATAGGCGCAAGCGGCCGGCACTCCTCTTCAAGACCCGGACCTGCTGCCCTGTGAATCGCCCCTGCGACTCCTCCTCCCACACGAAGCTCTGCATTGGCTGCGTTGACAATTGCGTCCATGTCATTTTGTTTTGCAATATCTCCCTGTAAGCATTCTATGGTTACGTCGTTGACCGTCTGTTTACTCATAACCACCCCTTTTTTTTCATTACCCGCAATTTCCGCAGAAACCCCTAAAAACTTTTTATGGCTCAAGCGCAGCACAGATATCATCAAAAATTTTGTCCATAATTCGCTCTGCCTGCACAAGTTGAGCTTCAGATTCAAAAACGGAACCCAGCTCCCTGAATATTGCGTCATAACCCGAACTGGTTCTGCCGGTATCCGAGTAATCCACCTGCTGCCTGGAATAGAGATAGTCATTGAAAAAATAGTTTGCAAGCGGCAGGCCGGATGCTGAAAAAGGCCAGTTCACCTTAAGCTCAAACAGCCGGAACCAAACCCTCCTGGTTTCAGCACCGGGCGCGTACTGCGTATCCTCGAAATCCCGCCCGCACCGCCGCGCAATTTCATCCTGGAAGGCTTCCAGCAGTTTTGTCTCCTGAATGATCAGACCGAAAAGATACCAGTCATCAATAACCGAGCGTATTATATTTTTCAAGTTCGCCGGGATGCGGTTGTGAGTGGGGCAGAAATAAACCCTGCACGTCATGGACCCGTAATAGCTGAGCCCCCTGAAATCTATACCGTTGTTGCCCGCACCCATGGGGTGCAGAAGGCAGCCCACGCGGCTGGTGTCAGGCCCTATCAGTCCAAGATATGGACAGTGATGGAATTCCGGCATGGGAAAACCCTCTGCGGCCACCTTTTCATATTCTTTCCTTCCGAAATCAACAATTGCATCAATCTCGCGGGGAACTCCGGAAAACTCGAAACTTCGCCTTTCAAGCATACCCGATATCCGGTGCCGGCGGGGATCCACCACATTGTAAAGCCCGCAGCATGCCCCGCACGAGACCGTTTCGCTGACCTGGCAAAGATATGTTTCGTGGCAAAACTGCATTTTTTCCCGTAGTTATTTGTGGCATACTTTTTCACAATGAATATACTAACATTGTAGATGGGGTATTTCAATACAGCCTGTCAGACAGGGTTTATATAATTGAGACATAAAAAAATGGCTTGACATCCGGGTGCCTGGTTGGTGTAATGTAAACAAAGGTTTATTATAAGGATTATATTAAGCCATGTTCATATCTCACTTTACAATCTCACTGTCTCTTCAAAAGATATTTCAAGTTTCAAAACAGTTTAAAAAACTTTAAATAAAAGCGGTCTTTGGTCATTGACATCACACACATTGCAAAACCTTTTGCATTATGCAAAACACCTTTCATGTTTCAAAACACCAACACCAAAAGAAAGGAGGCCATATGGCGGAAAATGATCAGGGTTCCGGTTCACACTATGCAGTTCACTGGCAGGAGGAGGAATATTACTACCCCGGGCCGGAGTTTATCGGGCAGGCAAACTGCACTGACCCCGATATATTCAAACGCTTCAGCCTGGATAACTTTCCGGAATGCTACAAGGAATTCGGGGATCTGCTGGACTGGGATCACTACTGGCACACCACCCTTGATACCAGCGAGGCACCGGTATGGAAATGGTTCGTTGGCGGCAGGCTTAACGCGTCCTATAACTGCGTTGACCGCCACCTGGACAAATATAAGAACAAAACAGCAATACATTTCGTCCCGGAACTGGAGGAAGAGCCTGTAGTTCACATGACCTACCAGGAGCTCTACCGGAGGGTGAACGAAACCGCGGCCGTACTCCGGGACTTCTGCGGTCTGAAAGCAGGCGACAGGGTCACCCTGTATCTGCCCATGACCCCGGAGCTGCCCATAACCATGCTGGCCTGCGCCAGGCTGGGGGTAATCCACTGCCAGGTTTTTGCAGGATTCAGCGGCAAGGCATGCGGCGACAGGATATGGGACTCTGAAAGCGAAGTCCTTATTACAATGGATGCATATTACAGAAGCGGCAAGTTATTGAACCACAAGGCAAATTCTGATGATGCAGTGGAGGCTGCAGAAAAGCAGGGCCAGAAGGTAAACAAGGTTCTGGTGTGGAGACGGTATCCGGGAAAGTACTCCTCGTCCACACCCATGGTTGAGGGCAGGGATTTTTTTGCAGACGAGCTGGCCCAGAAATACCGTGGTACAAAGGTTGAACCTGTGTCAATGCCTGCGGAAGGAATCTTGTTTCTCATGTACACCAGCGGGTCAACCGGGAGGCCGAAGGGCTGCCAGCACAGCATAGGCGGATATCTTTCCTACGTGGCATGGATGTCCAAGTATGTGCAGGATATCCACCCCGAGGATGTCTACTGGTGCATGGCTGACATCGGCTGGATCACGGGGCACTCCTTTATTGTCTACGGCCCGCTTGCCCTGGCTGCAAGCACGGTAATCTACGAGGGGGTTCCAACCTACCCGGATCCGGGCCGCTGCTGGCGGATATCCGAAGAACTTGACGTAAACATTTTTCACACCTCACCGACTGCAATCAGGGCCCTGCGCAAGGTGGGAGCAGATGAGCCGGCAAAGTACAACTACCACTTCAAGCACATGACCACGGTGGGCGAGCCCATAGAACCCGAGGTATGGCGCTGGTACTACGAGGTGGTGGGCAAGGGCAAGGCTGCGATAGTTGATACCTGGTGGCAGACCGAGACCGGAGGATTCCTCTGCAGCACCCTTCCCGCGATTCAGCCCATGAAACCGGGCAGCGCGGGGACCGGTCTTCCGGGCATCCATCCGGTAATACTCGATGACGACGGCAACGAGCTCGAGCCGGGATGCGGCAAAGCCGGCAACCTCTGCATCCGCAACCCCTGGCCCGGATCATTCCAGACCATCTGGAAAGACAAGGAACGCTATATCAAGAGCTACTACGGCAAATACTGCAAGGACCCCAAAAGCACTGACTGGAGGGACTGGCCCTACATGGCCGGTGATGCGGCCGTGATGTCAGAGGACGGATACGTGCGCATCCTGGGCAGAATAGACGACGTTATCAATGTCTCGGGCCACAGGCTGGGCACAAAGGAAATCGAGTCTGCTGCACTTAACACTGACGAAGTGGCAGAAGCCGCTGTTGTGCCGGTGCCTGACGAAATCAAGGGCACAGTGCCCGATCTGTACGTGTCCCTGAAGCCGGGTGTCGAGGCCACAGCGGACCTGGCCAGAAAGGTTTCTGACACGGTATCCAGCGTACTCGGAAAAATTGCCAAGCCTGCCAATGTCTACATCGTTCCGGACATGCCCAAGACACGCTCCGGAAAGATCATGCGCAGGATACTGGCCTCGATTTCCAACTACAAGGATGTCGGCGACGTGACCACTCTGGCGAACCCCGAAGTAGTGGAGGAAATCCGCCAGAAGGTCCAGGGATAGTGTTGTTTTAAGTCGTGTTCCCGGGCCGGGCGGCCCGGGAACAAACAACAAAAAAGGGGGGGAAGTTATGGAAGACATTGCTGTTGACACAACGTGGGTCTGGATTTTTCTTGGGCTGTACATTATTTATTGTTTCTACTGGGGTTTGAGGGGGTATTTCACTGAGAAAACCTCCTCCGGCTACACCCTGGGCGGCAGGCAGATTCCCATGATCGCGTTTCTGATGGCTGCCACCGCGGCATCGTTCAGCGGCTGGACCACGGTGGGCCATCCGGGCCTGATCTGGTCGGCTGGCTTGGCGTACGCCTTTGCTTCATTTTACGTTCTTACCATTCCTATTACCGGAACCTTTTTCGCCAAAAGAGTCTGGCTGGCAGGAAAAAGGTACGGATTTGTAACCCCGGGTGACATGTTTTCCTATTATTACAACAATGACGGCGTGCGCTACCTGGTGGTTATTACAGCCATCCTTTACGGTGTATTTTATTCAGCAGTGCAGCTAATGGCTGCAGCCGCCCTTTTCAAGCATGTCACCGGCATGCCGCTTTTCTACGGGGCCCTTATCATGGCCGGCATTGTCTGGTTCTACGTTGTAACGGGCGGCCTGAAGGCAAGCACCTGGGTGGGCGTGATACAGTTCGTGCTCCTGGTTGCTGCCATAATCATTGTTGGCGCCTTCACCCTTGCTCATCTGGGTGGCTGGAGTGCAATGAGCGAGCAGGTGGCAAATTTGGATAACAAATACCTGGAGGTGCCCTCGATAATCGAGTTCACGGTGGGCGAATCAAAGTGGACGGGTGTGATGATTTTGACCTACCTGTTTGCCCTCATGGGAATACAGTCCTCTCCCGCATTTATCATGTGGCAGTTTTCAAACAAAAACCCCAGGCCCTTTGCCTGGCAGCAGGTGTTCATGTCCACGTTTATAGTGGGCTTTGCCCTGTTTTTCTTCACCGCCTTCCAGGGCATGGGAGCGATAATACTTGACAATGCAGGAGAGCTTGCCCTGCAAAAAGACAGCGACGTGGTACCTCAGCTCATGGCAAACTACATACCCTCGTTCCTCCTGGGTATTACTTTTGTCGGGCTGATTGCAGCCATGCACTCGACTGCAGCGCCTTACATAGGCACTGCCGGCTCAATGCTTTTAAGAGACATCTGGTGGCTTAAAATACGCAAGAAAAAAGGCGGGCATGCAGAGCAGATCTGGGTCAACAGGGGGTTTGTAACCATTATCACGATAATCGCCCTGACTGTGGGTCTTTCCTCCGAAGCTGCGCTGGTAATCCTGGGGGCACTTGCAACTGCATTCGGATTTGTGATGTACGTGCCTCTGATGGGGACCCTCTGGGGATTCCGCTGGCCCTCCTACGGCACGGTCCTGGGTATCCTGGCAGGATTGATAGCTGTATTTCTTACCTACGAGGTATGGCCCAACCCTCTGACCATGCACAGCGCATTCTGGGGTACTTTCACAGGGCTTGTGGTTGCTTACCTGTGCCGCGGCCTGGGAATCAAGGACTCCCAGGAGACGGTGGATCGCCAGAAGGAATTCCGCAACTGGCTGGACAACGTGGACGAACCCAGCCCCAGCGGGCGCAAATGGCGTGATGCCATGAAGTTCGTGGTGCCCGCATGGTACATATTCGCAATCGGCCCCCTGTGCATCCTGGGAAATTACTCCTTTTCGTTTGCCGGATTCCCGTCAGTGTGGTCATGGCAGATCACATGGTGGATTCTGGGTATCATCATGATGTGGGCCCTTGCTTTCAAGGCTGAGATGTCGAGCATCACCGAACACACCATCCAGCGCGCTGAAAACGAGCCCAACATCGTTGTGGAAGAGACAACCTAACAGGACGGCAAAAAACGCTTCAGCGTAAAAAAAAGGAGGGATATACATGAAACCGGAAGATTTATGGATGATTATAGTAGTGGCGTTTTCAATCCTGTGGGTGATTGCCGTAGGAATGGGCCTGCTGGGATAGAGCAATAATATAAACCAGGCACAAAGCCGGGCCGGCCCGCAGTTTGCCGGCCCGGCAACCCGAAATTGCCAGAACCCGCCCGGCGCATCCGTCCTGCGCACTTTTAAGGCAAAAAAGACAAATACTGGCCATCGGCAGGGGGGAACGGACGAATATGGACCTTAAGAGCAAATTCTGGGTACTGGCCCTTGCCATAGTGGCCTTTCAGCTCTCCCTGCTTGGATATTTGTTTTTCTACTTCTGGTCACAGCTCCCCGAAGAGGCAAGGGTGAGCCTCCTTGAGAGCAGGGGAGAATTTTTCGGCCTGGTGTTTATCACCGGCATGGTTGTTGTGATGGGCTTTTTATTCCTGCTGAACGAGATCTTCCAGAGCTATGTCATGCCGCTTTCCAGAATAAGCGAGGAAATAGAATTAATCAGCACTGTTAATCCGGCGCACAGGATTACAGCCCGGCGGGAGGGCAAAGAGGTCAGGAGCATGGTGCAGAAAATAAACAAGGCCGCAGACAGGCTCCAGTCTCTGCAGCATCAGCTGCACGAAAAAGACCGGCCGGATTCCGCACTAAGAGAAGACAGAGAGACCCTTGCCTCACTTTTCACCCGGCTGCCCATGGGGGTGGTGGTGTGCAACAGGAGGGGCAAGGTCCTTTTGTATAACAAAAAAGCAGGGGAACTCCTTTGCAGAAACAACATCGGCAACGGGGAAAAAGGGCACGATTCCAGGATGTCTCTGGGGCTCGGCAGGTCCTTGTCCGCGTTTCTGGACCAGGATTCCATTTCCATTGCAATGCAGGATCTGCACGATCAAATGGAAAAGCAAGTTCAGGAGCCTATGTCATATCTTCGGCTCAAGCAAGAGGGCATAGATATCCCGGCCCAGATGGTCTGCATCCAGGACCATGAGGACGGGATCCTGGGGTATGCGCTTTTTCTGCACTCGCACGAGGAATACTGCCTTCTCGAAGGATACCAGGGGGGCTATTTAATGCACGGCGTCCCCGGACCCGGCTTTGATCCTAAAACCCAGGGCCCTGCGGCCCTTCAAAACTCCAGGCCGTGCACCTACGACTTCCAGCTACTCTACAGGCAGCAGAAGGGCTCTCCGCTGGACCAGCGCAGGCTCTCAGAGCTTGCCTATACCGTGTTCGACCTTGAAACCACGGGCCTGGACCCCCTGGGGGGAGACGAGATAGTATCCATAAGCGGTGTCAGGGTTTTCAATTCGCGCATTGTACCGGGCGAAACCTTCAACCGCCTTGTAAATCCGAACCGCTCCATAGGACACGAATCCACCCGCGTCCACGGCATAACCGACGATATGGTAAAAGATGAGCCGGGCATTGAACAGGTGCTTTCCCATTTCTGGGGATTTGCCCGGGATACCGTCCTTGTGGCGTACTGCGCGGATTTTGACCTTACCTTCCTGCAGTTAAAAGAGCAGAACATAGGACTGAAATTCTCAAATCCTGTTCTGGACGTACTTCTGCTTTCATTATACGTGCACCCCGGCCAAAAGGATCATTCACTTGAAGGCATAGCTCAAAGACTCGGAACCCGGATGCATTCCAGGCACACCTCAATGGGAGACGCATTGACTACCGCAGAGATATTTCTGCAGCTCATTGAGCTTTTGCAGAGCAAGGACGTATATACGCTGGAACAGGCAAAGCAGGCCTCCGAACAGGTCAAATACGTGGGTCCGAAAAAAGATCAGGCAATGCCGATGTCATGAGTAAGATCCATGCGCATTTTTCCCTGGGCTATCTTGATTCGCTTGAAGGCTTCCTTCAGTGACTGGCGCTCAATATGGGTCAGCTCATTTGGCAAAATCAGGTTGTCTGCAGCCTGTTTTTCATCCACCAGAAGTTTTACCTGGTGAGACAGGCGTATGTGCATTAAAAATCCGTAGGCAAGCGCCAGTTCCTCGTATTCGTTTTTACCAAGTGCCCCCTTGAGATGGACCTCCTCAAGCCTGTCTAAGGTGTTTGTGGACTCTATTTTGTTTTGCAGGGCATAAATACGTGCGAAATCCACAATCAGGCGCATGGGGGTTTTTATATCAAGACTGTTTTTGCGGCCATCCCTGGTTTTAAGAATCAGATTTCCGAAAAAATCAAGGGGAGGCTTAAAATGCAGGGCGTTTTCCGCAAAATGGCGGTAAAAACCAACCCATCCCGAAAGGGTCTGAAAAAGACTGCTGCGCAGCTCCCGAATGATATCCTCCTGTCCGTAGGCCAGCCTGAAATCGAAGAAAATGCTGGAATGAAGAAGTGATTCAGGGTCTGCCTCGTGTACCCACTGGCGGAAATACTGTTTCCATTTGTGCAGAGGCTGGCACCATTTCGGGTTTCTGGCCATGATATCGTATTCGCAGAAAGAATATCCCGCCTCGTCAAGCCAGGAGCATATTTTATCGGCCAGGCTAAGAAAATACGACTGTACCTCCTTTTCCCTGTCTGCAGGCACGTCCTTAAAGACTATGGCGTTGTCCTGATCCGTTTTAAGGGTCTGCTCCTTTCTGCCTTCGCTTCCCATGACCATGAAGGCGAACTCAACCGGAGGCTCGCCTTGTTCCTCCAGGGCAAAGCCGATGATCTTTTTGAGCACTGCGTCAGAGATTTCAGCTATGATCCGGTTTAAGTGGCTGGCTATTGCCCCGGCGTCTATCATGGACTTGATAAGGCCGGGAAGCTGCCTGTGCCTGGCCTTTAGCTCCTGGACGGTATCGGCAAGCTGAATTTCCCGCATGAGATATACCGGCGACCTGCCCTGGGCCAGCAGCAGATCCTGCTCAGTGGCAATGCCGAGCAGGTTCTGGGCATTGTCTGTTACCGCCAGGTGCTTGATGTCGTATTTCATCATCTGCATGATGGCTTCGAATATCTGGGACTGGGCGGGCATTGTTATCAGGGGGCCGCCCACGATATCTCCCACAGGCTTGTCAACCGGGTAGGCGCGGGCGACCACCTTTTTGCGCATGTCATGGTCAGTAAGAAGACCAGCGCTTTTGCCGCTGGAATCCATGACCACAACCGAGCTTCTTTTCTTTGCGGTCATGATCTGTGCGGCTTCCTGAATGGTGTTATCAAGGCTGCAGGAGGCGAACTCCCTGGAAAAAATATCCTGCAGGGTCAGGTTCAAAAAGCCCTGATCCGTGGTTTCCTGGTTTTGGGCAGTTTGCGCGATTAAAGCCACGTAAGGCTTCTGCAGCATCTTCTCGCTGAACTGCTCGGTGAAAAAGCTTGTAAATTCAGGATAATTCGCACAAAGCTCCAGGAAACGCTCCCTGGGCAGACAGTAAAAGGTGCTGTCTTCAAGGGTCTGTACGGTCCGGATGGATACCCCCTTGTTAAAAAGAATGGACAGGCCGCCGTAGATGCTCTTTTCTTCAAGGGTGCCGTCCAGGGTTTTTTGATCATCCTCCTGGATATATTTTTCCAGTTTGCCTTCCAGAAGAATATAAACAAAGCTTAAAACGGTCTTGTTCTGCACAAAAAGGACCATGTCCCTGTAACGGTGGCTTTTGCTCAAATCCTGAACCGTTTTGCGCATCTCATGCTCGGGAAGTACATCAAAGGGCGGGACACTGGATAAAAAATCAACAAGTTGGGTATTCATATGCGCCTCCTGGACAGTCCGGCCGGCGCCCGCAGGCTGCAGCAGCGCCATTTCTGGCCTTATGCAGAATGCTTCTGCTGAAAAGCTTCTTGCATAGCCCGATGTTTTTGCGGGAAGGAAGCCCTGCGGCCGGGATCAGTTTTTTCGCTCCTGACCGCAGGAGCGCTCAATGTCGCTTCAAAAACCGATCCCGGCCCAGGACTTCCCTGGAAAATCTGCTGCTCCAGGACCGGCCTTCAACAGGGTGTCTTCACCCAATACCGGCCCCTTTTGTCTGACCCCTGCTTATCATTGCAGCCAGGCTTTCCGAATCAATCAAGTTGACCCTGCTGTCGGCTGCAAGTTCCACAGCCTCGCTGCTAAAACCGCTGCACGAGATAATATGAGCTTTACCCGCATCATCCGTTTTAAGCCTGTCTATCATCGCCTTTACTGCCTGCTCTTTTATGGGGCCGGACTTGTGGTGCCTGTACTGGACGAGCACCTTTTCTTTTCCGGTTTCCGCTATCATGTCGACTTCCGCCTGATCCACCGGGTCAGCATTCGGCTCAAGCCGATAGCCGTTATTCGAATATACCTCTTCGACCAGCTGGGCAAAAGCACGACGCGAGAGTTTCGCCATTGCGGAGCTTTTTTCATCGCCGTTGAGCAGGCGGTTTTTCTTCCATGTATTGTATGCGGAAACAGGGGCGGGAATCAAAACAATAACAGCAATCAGCCAGGCTGCCTGAGACAAGCCTCCTGCCAGTGCGCCTGAAAACGTCTGCCCTGTAAACACGCCGGGCAAGATGAACTTCAATAGCACGAATAATGCGGCGGCAATAAACACGCTTACCCACCATGGGGCTTCGACAAGCAATTCCAGAAGATTTTCGCGATAAGCAGCCATGAGTTCAAATATTCTCCGTCGGGGTTTTACCTTTACGCAGCAATTCCTGCCTTATCCTCTCCGGCTTACCGGCTATGGTTCTAATCTCATTTACTGGCCGCAAATTTTCTTCGGCAGCAGGGTACCGGTGAAACAGTTAGCAGCCAGCCCCAGCAGGGCCGGATCAGACTCCCCTGTCTTTCTCAGGTAGTCTTTGACGTAATAGGGCAGAGTTGACTGGAAAAGATAGCGGTTAAAATCTGATTCAACCTTTTGCCTTGATACGTGCCATTCTTCGGCAGCGCGCATGAACTGCTCGAATTCAGATGTTTCAGTTGCCCTGGCCAGAAAAAAAAGCATCTCCTGTTCAGTGGGCTTACGTGTTGCATTTCCGCGTTTCTCCAGCACGTGAATGGCGATCAGAAGCCCTGCCATTGCCGCGGCTGCGATTAAGAATTCAGTGCTCATTGCAATATATCTTTTTCGATTTTCAGGTTTTCAACCTGTTATAACAAATAAGATAGCCGCTTGGCTCAGGCGAGTCAAGGTCCCGGTTTTCAAATACCCTATCTTTTGGGATATACCCGCTGCGGATCACTGAAATATTCTCTGGTCATACGGATTATTACCGGGCTTAAAAAAATCAGCCCTATAAGGTTGGGCCAGGCCATAAGTGCATTAAAAATATCGGAAATAGTCCACACAGTGGCGAGTTCCACATAGGCGCCCACGGGAAGCAGCAGGCAGTAGAGAACCCGGTATGGCATGACCAGTTTCCGGCCGAAAAGATAATCAATGCACCGGTCGCCGTAATAGGACCAGGTGATTGCAGTGGAAAAGGCGAAAAATATTATGCCTATTGCCACTATGTATCCGCCGGGTCCCGGAAGTCCCATGTTAAAAGCTTTTGCTGTCAAATCTGCCCCCGTCTCACCAGTGGTGAAAGCACCGGTAAGAATTATTACCAGGCCGGTCATGGTACAGATTACAATTGTATCAATAAACGGGCCGAGCATGGAAATAAGTCCGGCACGGACCGGCTCACGGGTTTTGGCAGCGCCCCAGGCAATGGGCGCGCTTCCCAGGCCGGCCTCATTTGAAAATACACCCCGGGCAACCCCGAACCGAATAGCCTGGGCCAGGGCGGCCCCGGCGAATCCGCCGGAAGCGGCCGTGCCGGTAAAAGCGTCCGTGAAGATCATGCCGAAGGCGGCGGGCACCTCGCTGATATTTGCAAATATCACAACCAGCGAACCGGCTACGTAAAAGACGGCCATTATTGGAACCAGCCGGCTTGCAACCTGCCCGATTCGCTTGATGCCACCCACGATAACAAGAAAAACAAGAATGCCTATAAGCAGACCTGTGGCAAGCTTTGGAATTCCGAAATAAGTCAGCACCGGTTCCGCAACTGAATTGGCCTGGACCATGTTGCCTATGCCGAATGAAGCCACGGCTGCAAATACTGCAAAAAGAACCCCGAGCCATTTCTGGCCCAGACCCTTTTCAAGGTAATACATGGGACCGGCCCCCACCACCCCGTCAGGGTGGATTGTCCGGTAATTCAGTGAAAGCAGGCATTCTCCGTACTTAAGCGCCATTCCGAAAACAGCGGTGATCCACATCCAGAAAACCGCACCCGGACCGCCCAGTGCCACGGCGGTTCCCACACCCGCGATGTTTCCGGTTCCGATGGTGGCAGAAAGCGCTGCGCTGAGGGCCTGGAAATGAGTAATTTCCCCCTTGTCCTGCGGGTCATCGTATTTGCCGGAAATCAGCTTCCAGGCATAACCGAACTTGCGAACCTGGATAAAAGGGACGACAATAGTAACCAGAATCCCTGTACCCACTAGCAGGACTATTGTTACAGGCCCCCAGACAAAACTGCTTATCATTTCAAGAAATGTTTGCATCACCCCCCCTCTTAACTTTAAGTTCGGGTTAATACAGTTTTATCAATCAAAGCGAACTTTTTATAAATGCTTGCAATGCCGCGGGTTACATACGGGGAAAAACGACGGGCCTTATTGCTGTTGCTTCCGGTTGTTTTTCCGGTCAGTAGCAGTAATTGCCATGGTTGCTTAAAAAAAGAGTAAAGGTTGATTCTTCAGGGACTGACTGTAATTTAAAATTTATAGCAGACTCGAGACAGGAAGTAAAGGCAATTACAGCAGTTTCCGGTGAAGAATTATCAGGTTGTTTTCATGTTGTTTGAGTCTTACCGGGTCGGGGTCGGGGTCGGGATCGGAGTCGAGTTCGATACCGATACCGATACCGATCAAACTACGAAAGAAATCAGAAAAGGAACTTAATATATATGGAGTCCGCCTTTGCCGGCAGGTTTATATTGAACATGTCCGGCACAAAACTGAGCAATTTTCAACAAGGCGGAGCCGGCAAAACCACCTTGACTCTGGAGCATGAACACGCCGGATAGATTCCACAATTTAGCGACCGGCGTGTTCATGCCAGAACCGCACTGAAACCCACTATAAATATTTCTCATGCCACCTCACGCATTATGATATATAAGGAATATACAAGATTGTTGAATATACAAGGGCCGGATTAAATATCTTTGATGCTCCCGTAAAAAGCTTTTCACATGGCCCTGCGTTTTTGCGGGAAGAAAGCCCTGCGGTCGTGATCAGTTTTTTCGCTCCTGACCGCAAGAGCGCTCAATGTCGCTTCAAAAACAGATCCCGACCTTGGGCTTCCTTAGAAAAAGAAGCCTGATTTTTTACGGTGCCATCATATTTTACATTACAAAAAGCATCCGGGCATTAGTAAGGACATGACATGGCTGACAAACCCACTTATGAAGAATTAGAAAGACGGATTGAGGAACTGGAAAAAATAAAATCCGAACTTGAATATTCCATGGAAATGCTGCGAGTTTACGAAAAAGCCTCACTCGGTTATCAATCACTGGACGAAAACGGCCATTATATCGATGTCAATCAAGCCTGGCTGGATACCCTCGGATATAAAAAAGAACAGGTCATTGGTAAATCCTTTGCTGATTTTATTCATCCTGAATGGCGGGATCATTTCAAAGAAAATTTTTCCCGATTCAAGTCCATTGGTGAAATTCTGGGGGCTGAGTTCGAAATGGTCAAAAAGGATGGAGACATCATCCAAGTTTCTTTGACCGGAAAGACAGGCAGGGATGTAAACGGCAATTTCCATACCCACTGTATATTCCATGATATCACCGACCGCAAACGGATGGAAGAAGACCTACAAAAAATTGAATGGATGCTTTCCAGCCCAAAGAAAACCCCTTTGTCCGAAGACCACGACCTAAGAGAGCCTTATGTCCCGACTTACGGGGATTTGACACAACTCAACACCAGCCGGGAAATACTTGACGCGGTAGGAGAAGACACCCTTAAAAATATCGTAGGCGATTTCCTGGATATGCTCGAAACCTCGGTTGCGGTTTATGAAAAAAACGGCGATTATGCCCTGGGCATATTTTCTTCTGCCTGGTGCAGGCTCATGGATCAGGCTTCATATCGTTTGTGCAGGACAGATGACATTTCACAGGCCCTGAGCTGCGGGAGATGGCTTTGTCATAAATCATGCCGGAAAACCGCAAAACAGGCCACAGAGACAGAAGTTCCTGTGGATGTTGCGTGTGAAGGCGGAATCCGGCTTTATGCCGTGCCGATATTTGCCAGCGGCGAGATAATCGGCACGATTAATGTCGGCTACGGCGACCCGCCAACGGAGATGAACAAACTGTCAGAACTGGCCCAAAAATACAGTTTAGATGTAAAAGACCTCCTCGAGTGTTCAAATGCCTATGAAAGCCGTCCTCCTTTTATCATTGAACTGGCCAAACAAAGGATTCATTCCGCAGCTCATTTAATCGGCGAGATAGTGGAGCGCAAGAGAGCCGAAGAAGCCCTGCGCCAGTCTGAGGCCTACTACCGCGCCATATTCGAGACTTCCGGCACGGCCATGTTCCTTATTGAAGAGGACACAACAATTTCTCTTGTAAATTCTAATTTCGAGGAACTTTCCGGATATTCCAAGCAGGAGGTCGAAGGAAAAAAATGCTGGACTGAATTTATTCAATCCGATGATTTGGCCCGGATGAAGCAAAACCATTATTTGCGGCGTCAGAATCCGCAGGCTGCGCCGCTGCATTATGAGTTCGGTTTCATTAACCGCCGCAATGAAAAGCTAGATATTTTAGCGTCCGTGGACATGATTGCAGGGACCAATCGCAGCATAGCCTCCTGCATTGATATCACCGATCGCAAACAGGCCGAAGAAGCCCTGCGCCAGTCTGAGAATTACTACCGCGTCATATTTGAAACATCTGGCTCTGCAATGTTTATTCTTGAACAAGATACCACCATTTCTCATGTGAATTCCAACTTTGAAAAACTGTCAGGCTATTCCAAAGATGAACTTGAGTGGAAGAAATCCTGGACCGAGTTTGTGCATTCAGATGATTTGGACTGGATGAAAAAAAATCACTATTGGCGCAGGCGTGACCCCCGGGCAGCTCCCCTCAGCTATGAGTTCCGTTTCTTTGTCCGCAGCGGTGAACTGCGCCACGGCTGTCTGACCGTCGACATGATTCCCGGCACAACACAGAGCGTGGTATCTCTGATAGACATCACTGAACGCAAGCGGGCGGAGGTGGCCCTCCTGCAAAGCGAGGCCAAACTCAAAACCATCATCGAGGCGGCTGAAGGCTTTATTTCAACACATGACCGGCAGTTGAGAATAGAGTTTATGAACAAGCCGCTTATCGATAAAATCGGCCGGGACGCCACAGGCGAGTTCTGCTACAAGGCCCTGTGGGGCTTTGATTCTCCGTGCCCCTGGTGCAGGAGCGATTCGGTTTTTAACGGCAAGGCCGAGCGCCTGGAATATAAAAACCCCGAAAACGGGTGCTGGTATTACACCGTTATGTCGCCGATTATTGATGGCAGCGGCCGGGTTGCAAATATTGAGGTGCTCACCATTGACATTACGGAGCGCAAGCGCGAGGAAATAGCCCTTGCCCGGCGCGCGGCCTATCTGGACAAGGAAAACATCCGCCTGAAATCCAGCATGAAGGAGCGTTTCCGGTTCGGCGATATCATCGGCAAGAATCCCGCAATGCAGGCTGTTTATGACATGATTTTAAAGGCTGCGGCAACGGATTCCAATGTCGTGATTTACGGTGAGACCGGAACCGGCAAAGAGCTGGTGGCAAGAGCGATCCATGAAAACAGCGATCGCAGGGATGCGTCGTTTGTGGCGGTCAACTGCGGCGCCATCCCGGATACGCTTATTGAAAGCGAATTTTTCGGATATAAAAAAGGGGCCT
>JBKHES010000031.1:0-21543 GCA_046540695.1 Desulfobacterales bacterium | reverse complement strand
TTAAGGGGTGAGGTTCAATTGGTTGTATAGGGCTTTTTATATTTCTGGTGGAGCTGAGGGGATTCGAACCCCTGGCCTCTTGAATGCCATTCAAGCGCTCTCCCAACTGAGCTACAGCCCCACTGAAATGTAGAAAAATACATAAAGAATTCGCAAAAACTTGTCAATAACATTTTTTATGCGGCCCTAAGTGCTCTGATTCGTAAGGTCGGTGACGTATTGTCCTGGTCTCCTGTCAAACCAATGAAGGAGGCTTTGACTTAATAAATCAGAAATTCAAATTAGGAATTTTGCTGGTTTTGTTTTATATTTTGGTCATTAGTGCTTGTTTCGTGCTTCGTGTTTCGAATTTCGGATTTTTCAACGTCGCTTCAAATAAGGGCTTCGAGCTCAGCGTTGAAATCGGCAATCCTGTTTTGCCAGGAAAATTCAGCCATGGCCTCTGAAAGCTTCAGCCTGATGTTATCGTATGCCCGGGGCTTAAGCAGGATGTCTGCAAGCTTTTCCACTAGTTCTTCTTCAGTGTCATAGAGCAGTGTCCCGTGCAACTGCCCCGGGATGATTTCCGGGTAGGAGAGTCTTTGCGGGGCCAGGGGGATGCATCCATATCTTGCCGCCTCCACTGCCGCTATGCCGAAGTTTTCCTGGTATGCCGTGCTCACTGCCACGGTTCCCTGCTTTAACAATTGAATATAGTCGCTTTTGGACTTCACCCACCCGAACTGGATTATTCTGCTTTCAAGGCGCCTGGCTGCCTCGTCAAATACAGGGGGGCGTTTTTTAAACACCTGGCCCATAACAGCTGCCCGGAAATCGATTCCGCGGTCTGCCAGGGCGTATAAAGCCCTGAAAAATGCCTCCGGGTTTTTGTCATGTTCCCACCTGTGGTTCCATATAATCACCGGCGGGCCTTGACCGGGCGGCTCCAAATCAAGCGCTTGGGCGGGAAACCTGCACCCGGGTCTGCATACGCCGGATTTCTCACGGATGTTTTCCGCCGCCCACGTTGGCCTGAAATCCGGCATCATTTTTATAAACCCCGGCAGCCTGCCGAAAAACTGCTCCATGTGACTTGCCGAGTTAAACAGGACGCGGTCTGCTGCAAGTGCGGTTGTTATGTCTGTAAAAGGATAATGATAATCAGGCCGTGTGCCCTGCGGGGCGGGGTAGGATAGCTGGTTTTCATGGAAATATACCAGAACCGGCGGGCATTTTTTTCCTGCCAGGGCCTTGAAGTCGCTCAGGCTCATCATGTTAGTGGCCATGATTCCGTCAAACCGCGCCGGGTCGGGCAGGCGGCGGAAAAATTCAAGCGCGGAGCCATGCATCCGCCATTTCCAGAATCTTGCGGGCAGGCTTAAAATATCTATTTCATGGAGGCTGGCCTCTGCAAGCCCGTTGGCAAAATCCCTGTGGGAGCCCCCGTAAAACGGCTCCAGGAACAAGAACCTCAATCCCGAACCGCCCGCACGGTGCCGCATTCACTTGCGTCCCTGCGCTCGACGTCATGTCTGCCTGCAGGGTCGTTGTTCACTGTATCGACAATTTTTCGCTGTTCCCGGGAATCGGAGTAGCTTGAGTAGCTTTCAGATGTCCAGTACCATTTTTTTTCAGTGGAGGGAAAATGGGGTGTGGTTTTATAAATTTCCCCCAGTTCCTCCGGAGTGGGAAGCCGCCAGTCTGAATACCCGCCGGTGTCTAATTCTTTTACGTATTTCCCGGCCTCTTCATAGCTGAAGCATTTTTCAGGCTGCGTCACGCTTGTGTCAAGAAGCTGCCACATCAGGCCGGTTTCCCTGTCAAGGACCACGCCCCGGTTTTTTTGGGTATATCTTCCGCCGCTTTGCTCGATCAAAACGCCAAGCCTTTGCCCGGCATCCTCAACCGCCTTTTGGCGTTTTTTCTGCCGCAGTGCCCGGATTTCGCCTTTGATACGCCCCGCGATCCCGGTGTCAGGATATGCCGAAATATAATCCTCATATACCTCAATTGCAGCGTCATAATCCGTGCCGAAGCTTTCAGCCTTGCTTTGCAGGGCTCTTAGTTTCCTGTCCTGGGAGGCTTTTTCCCTGTAGTCTTCAAGCTTTGTCTCAAGCTTATCAGAGTAGCTGTTGTCGTAAAGACTGGTGTAGTTTTCACACAGCTGTACGCACTGCTGCCAGTCTTCATCCTTTTCGCAGTCCTCTATCTGTTTTGTTATATAAATGTAGTATTCGCCGCTTATATCCGAGAGCATTTTTTCCGCATCCTTTACGTGGCTCCCTTCGGGATGGGATTTAAGGTATTCGGAGATTGCCTTGATTTTTTCAGGTGCGGCCCCGCTTATCATCATCTGTTCGAGTCGCCTGAAATCCCTGGATTCGATTTTTTCTTCCAGTTCTTCTATCCTGGCCTCGGCTTTGTCCGCGTATTTTGCCGGGGGGTCGGTTTCAAGATAGGTGCTTAACTCATCCACGGCCCTGCTGTATTGTTCCTTGTCCGCCATTTCATCCGCTTTGTCGCCCAGATTCTTGTATTTTTTTTCCGCCATGTCTTCTTCTATTTCAGCAATGCGGTCTTTCGCCTTGTCTATGTATTGGCCGTAGCCGTCATCATCGCCGTGGTTGTCTGCAAAAGTCTGCAGGAGCTGAATTTTTGCCCGGGGTTCTTCTGTATTGCTTACCTGTTTTATTACTTCCTCAAATTCCGCCTCCCTTGCTTGCCTGCGATGGTCTGTATAAACAAAAGCACCGGCAACGGCAATTATAACTGCAATCACGGCTGCAGCTGCCGCAGCGATGATATATTTACGCCGCTTGTCAGGCGCGGATTCAATGGTAAGTTTTTTCCGCCTGCAGTAATCCCTGATGTATTGCACGGCCTCCTGTTTTTCCATGCCGAAATCCACGGCCTTGTTTACCAGGATTTCAAAGTATTCGGGCCGCACCTTGCCGTTGATGCCGGCAATGTCGATATCCGAGTCCAACGCGGCAAGCTTGGCCCTGGCAAGGCTTACGTCATAGGCGATGCGGTTTGCCTCGGATTTAAAAATGGTGATACACTGGCCTGCAAGGGTGTTGCTTGCAGTTGCAACCGCGTCTTTTTTGCTGCTTTTGGCCAGCTGCTTTTTCTTGCGTTCCGCGGCCTTCTGAAGGGTTTCAAGATCCGCGCTTTCGGGCAGTCCGAGAAAATCGTAGAGCGAGGATTTGTTTAAGAGTTTCAGGTTTTCGTGGATGGTTTTTTCAATTGAGGGGTCAAGCTTCCTGGGTGCGGCTGCTTCAGGCGATTTTTTCGTTTTCACCACCGGGCAGCGGACCCGCTGCATTACTTCGTCATGCTTGGCGGAGTTCCTCTTGGCGATTTTCTCCACTTCGGATTCCGTAAGATAACCCTTTGCCATCCTGAGGGTAATCTGCTGATCTATCCGGCTGTATTTTTCGTTTTTCCTGGCATTGAGCCGGTCCTGGATCTGGCTTTCGTCAAGGCCGTGGACAGAAGCGAGCCTGATTTTTTCCTCGGGCGTGACATAGCCCTTGCCCATGAGTATGTCTATGTGCCGGTCTATCTCAGGATACTTGCTTTCCCTGTCCCTTGTCAGCAGTTCGCTGGCAGCCTCTGCTTCCTTGGCGCGCAGCGCATCGTCTTTCATGACCCTGCGGATTTCAGGGATCATGTTTATGCATTTCTGCGCATGCAGGCCCTTGGTGGGGTGATTGCGCAGCCTGCTCCATTCAGATTGTTTTTTCGTGATGGCTTTTTCTATTACTTCGGGATCCGTTTCCGGCGGATCACAGGAAAGTTCAAGGAGTATGTAGAAGTTTTCGCGTTCCATGATATTATTCGGATTCAGGTGTTTTTACGGAGATCCGCCATCTGCGGGGAAATGGAAAACCGGCCGTTTTTTGACGGAATAAAGGCGTAAAAGAACCGGCGATTTTTAATGGGTTTGTGCTCCCGGCAGAAGACGGAATCAATGCACCACCAGATTCTGGGATCTTTCCTTGGCCTTTTCCAGGTCCTGGCCGCTGATAACCGAGGCGGTGTCTAAAACCACCTCCACTTGCCTGAATTCGCTTGTCTCCACAGCAGTTATGTGCAGCTGTCCCTCGTCGTTTAAATCAAAGGTGATTTCGATGGGCAGGTCAGCCGGCAGGTTGGCGGGAAGGTGCAAAATAGCGGTCTTGATCTCGTCCGCGTTTTCAATCGGGATTTCGGTTTCGCTGGTTTCGCTCTCCATGATTCGTATTAGAACGGTCTTTTGATTCTGCACCGCCGTGTAGAACTTTTTCTTTGCGTTAACCGGCACTGCAGTATTTCGCAGCACCACGTTAAAAACAATTTCTTCGTCAGTGGGGTTGTGGGCGACCACCCCGAAGCTCTTGCTGGTGACGTTTTTGACCCGCAGCATGGCGTTTTCAACAGAAGGCAGGGTGTAGCCGGTGTCATCTGCGAGTTCCTGGGCGGCCTTTTTGAAATCCTCTGCCGATATTTCACTTTTTTCTATCATTTCCGAAAGATTTTCAGGATGTTCGATTTCTTTACTGGTTTTTTCGGAAATCCGGCGGACCAGGTCGTCATTTAAGGCAAGTTTCCACCCGTATATGGCCGCTCCCTTGGCAACCGCCTCGTCAGGGTCAAAAACCTTTGGCGCAAGGGAAAATTCCTCTTCAATCCGCTTAGAAACCTGCGGCATGCGGGTGGCTCCGCCGACCAGTATAATTTCGTCGAATCCGGAATATCCCTTTTCCCGGGCCGCCTCGAGCATTTGCCTTGTGAAATCCACGGTCCGTTCCAGAAGATCCTCTGTGAGCTCCTCGAATTTTTCCCTTTCCATGATCAGCTTTACCCGGCTGCCTCCGTGGATCACGGAGATAGGCGTTTTTGGCCTCTGGCTCAGGATCTTTTTGGCCTTTTCCGCAGACAGCTGCAGGTCCTGCCAGGTGTCGGGATCATCAAGAATGTCTTCCGTTATCCCGGTTTCTTCCTGGAATTTTTCCACCAGGTAGGCTACTATCCGGTCGTCCCAGTCCTTGCCTCCCAGGTTGTGGTCCCCGCCGGTGCAGATGACTTCAACCGATTCCCTGCTGATATCTATCATGGTTACGTCAAAGGTTCCCCCGCCCAGGTCGTATACCAGAACCACATTTTCACCGGAAGTGTCCACGGAACCGTAGGCTATGGCGGCCGCGGTGGGCTCGTTTATAATCTGGCGCACGTTGAAGCCCGCGATTTCGCCTGCCTTGCGTGTTGCCTCCCGCTCGTTGATCCCGAAATAAGCCGGGCATGTAATGACCACATCCGTGATTTCCTCGAATAGATACTGTTGGGCGTCCTGGGCGAGTTTTTTCAGTATATAGGAGGAAATCTCCTCCGGGCGGTAGTTTTCCGATCCGTACTCGAAAAGAAAATTTGGTTCCCCCATTGAGCGCTTGATGAAGCTGACCACCTCGTTGGGGTATAGCTTTGAGCTTTCCTTGGCGATTTCTCCAACCACTATGTTGTTGTCATCAAAGAAAACCACAGAAGGCGTGACCCTTTCGTTCTCGGCATTGGGTATTATTACAGCCTTGCCGTACTCATCAACGTATGCGATGGAGGAATAAGTGGTTCCCAGGTCTATGCCGTATATCCGCTTGATGTTTTTATCACTCACTGCGAATAGTCCCTTCTTCTGCTGCATCCGCGTATACATAAACCGCCACCATTTCCGGCCTGAGCACCTTGCCTTCCCATTCATATCCGGGCCTCATGGTGCCGGCGATTTTTTTGTCCATATCCGGATCGCTGGTTTCAATCTTTTTAATCACGCGCTGGCGGGTATTGTCAAAATCCTCGGTTCCGCAGGTAAACGGGGTGACCCCCTGCCAGGAGAAAAGATCCTCTATGTCTGAGGCTATATCCTCGAGGAAACTGAGCAGGCTGGGCATGGTTTGTTCCGTGGGGGGCTCGTTTTCATAATGGGCTTTTAATTTCCGGATGTCGTCAATAATCTTGATGGCATCGGTGATCATGGAATGAAGATGTTTTTTTATAAGCCCCTCGCGGTACTGCTGGAGTTCCTGGTGCAGCCCGTCGATAATCCGGTTTTTGTGCTCGTCGTATTTCAGCTTTGTCTCGAATTCCCCGAGAAGGGCCTGCATCTGTGCGCGCAGATCTTTTACCGCAGCCTCGACGCTGTCCCCGGATCCGTTTTCCTCGTCGAATTCCAGGCCCAGTTCAGTGGGATATTCAGGCTCTTTTCCTCCAGTTGTATCGCTGCCGTCTTCCTGCATTGCTTCCAGATCCGGAAAAAGGGGTGATTTGAAACATAGATTTCATAATCATTATAAATGACTTAAATGATACCATGCTGAATTGTCAAGAAAATTCCCTTACAGACTTTCGTATCCAGTCGGCCCACTCCTCGATTCCCTCTCCTGTTTTACCGGAAACCTCGAATATTGAGATATCAGGGTTAAGCCTTGAAGCCCTCCGCCTGAGGGCATGGGTATCGAAATCAGCAAGCGCCATCATGTCTGTCTTGTTTACCAGAAGCACGTCTGAGCGGGTAAACATGAGGGGGTATTTAAGCGGCTTGTCATCGCCTTCTGGCACGCTCAGTATCATTGCGTTTTTTATGGCCCCTGTGTCAAATTCCGCGGGGCAGACCAGGTTGCCGATATTTTCTATAAAGATCAGGTCAAAGGACTCTGATCCTATGCCTTCGAGCCCGGTTTTCACCATTGCGGCATCCAGGTGGCAGAATCCGCCTGTACGCAGTTGCACTGCTTCAACTCCCGCTTCCCGGATTTTTTCAGCATCCACGGTCGAATCGATGTCTGCTTCTATCACCCCTGTTTTAAACTCACTGCCGAGCGCCGCGGCAGTTTTGAGCAGAAGCGTTGTTTTGCCCGCACCAGGCGAGGACATGAGGTTGATTACAAACGTCTTGTCCCTGTGCAGCTTGTCGCGCAGCTGACGGGCTGCGGCGTCGTTGTCTGAAAGGATGTCCTCTTTGACCTCGAAGAGTTTTATTTCCTGCATTTATACGGCCTCCATTTCCTTGATGTAGTACTCCCGGCCGGAGACAAGGGAAAAATCCCCGGAATCACCGCACTCAGGGCAATCGGTTACCCCGAGTTCATCTTTGCCTATTTGAATGTTTCTGCCGCATTTTTTGCATTTAAGCACAATCGGGATTCTTTCAATTTTAAGCTTTGCGCCCTCAGCAACGGTCTTGCTGCTCAGGTAATCGAAGTAGTGCTGGACCCATTCGTCTTCAAGGTCGCTTAATCCGCCGATGTGCAGCGTGATCGACACCACCCGGCTCACCCGGTTTTTTTCCGCGTGCTTGAGCACGATGTTCAGGATGCTTTCAGTGACAGGCAGTTCATGCATGGCGTCAGATGTCTCCGGTTTTCAGACCAGGGTTCTGGACTCTTTTTCCATTAGAGGCGCGGCATGATCAATGGAGACGGCATAGGAAACATCCGTTTTGATGGGGGTTTCGGTGTCTTTTCTCAGATGTTCCGGCATAAGGTCCTGTGGCTGGAACCTGCCGCCCACTATTCCGATTATACGGCCGTCATGCAGGCTGATCAGGGGCGCGCCGCTGGAGCCGTCGTGAACCAGGGCGTCGAACAGAAATATCCCGGTTTCATTTCTGCTCAAAATTTTGCCTGCTATGGAGGACTGCTTTATCAACTGGGTATATATGTGGTAATAACCGAAAGGATATCCCAGGTACGCCGCTGAGTTTCCTATGGGGATTTCCTCTGGCTTGCCGGTGACGTGATCGGGCATCGAAACCTCGATTTCATGCCGGAATTTCAGCAGCGCAATGTCGCTTCCCCTGTCAACCTGGCGGATATCCACTTCTATGGGAGAGACAGTTTCATCGCGAACAGGTGTGAAACCCGCGTGTTCTTCCATGGGCACCACCATGAGATCGGTCAGCCCGGTAATAAGGTGGGCCGCGGTAAGCAGATAGCCCCCGGGATGTATTAAAAATGCCGTGCCCCTGAAGGCAACCGCCTCGCCTTCCCTTTTGAAAAGCATCATGGTTGCGCCCTTGTACTGAAAATAAATATCCTGGAGCATAATAAACCTTTTTCTTTTTATTCAAGCCAGTTATCGACTTTTTCAGGATGATGCCTGAGCCACCTCAGGGCCTTTTCATACGGGTGGCGCCCCTGGTCTTCCTGTATCCAGAGCATTAGCTGCCCTATGTCTTTGGGCCCCCAGCTGAAATTGTCCAGGAAACCGAAAGCCTCGGGCATGTCTTGTTTTAACCCCTGCCTGACCACTGTTGCAATATGGCCCTGGTCTTCTTCAAATATCCCCTTTGGGTCATCGAGGAATTTAAGATCCCATCGTGCAAACATCCAGTGCGGAAGCCAGCCTGTTACCACGATCCATTCCTGGTGCCTTATGGCATGCGACAATTCCGCCACCATGGAGACTTCGCTTCCTTCAAGCAGGCGGAAATCGTCTTCTAGACCGTATGCCTCCATTGCTTTGCGGGTCTTTCTCATTATGCCCGCCTCCGGCTCAATCCCTATTATCCTGTGGTTGAATTTTTCCGCATTTTTCTTTAAATCTTCTATTGAATCTGCGGTTATATACGGCCTGTTGCGCAGCCCGGAGCCCGCGCTCAGGCGCCCCGCGGTTACATCCGGGACTGCCAGCCCGATTTTTGTTCCCTCAAAATTGGGCCCCAGATTAACAACGCTGTCCTTGTACTTTTCATGGTAGTGGCCGTGGGTGTCAGGCAGCCAGGCAGAAACCATGGCATCGGCTTTTCCCTCTGCAACCCGGTCCCACATTTTGTCTGCAGTGGTTTCCTCCAGCCGGCACCTGATGTCGAGTCTTTGTTCGAAAACCACCTTGACAAGATTTGCCGTGGCCACTGATGAAGACCAGTCCGTATGGACCAGCCTCAGGGACTCGCGGTTTTCAGCTGCCGCGTCGCGGGGTGTCGCAAGCAGAAACAGCAGGCATATCATGCCCGCGGTTGCCAAAATTGCAGTACGGGCCGCAAGTTTCATGTTTTCCTCCTTTTATATTATGCAGATACCTGCATTTTTTCGTAAATTTTTACCACAGCCGTTTCCGGCCGAAGGTTTTGTCCAGCGGCGGCCTGGTTTTGACCCTGAATTCTTTGACCTCCCTTTTGCCAACGGTTATCTCGCTGGGCGCGGCGTATTCTGAAAGACCGCGGTAAAGTGCAAAGCACATTCCCAGAAGAATAATCGCAAACGGCAGTCCCGTGGTAATTGTGGCGGTCTGAAGAGCTGCAAGACCGCCGCCGAGAAGCAGGGCCGCAGCCACCGCACCTTCGGTGATTGCCCAGAACAGCCGTGAAAGCACCGGTGGATTAGGGTTGCCGCCTGATGTTATTATATCTATTACCATGGAGCCGGAGTCAGAGGATGTCACGAAAAATGTGACAATCACGAATATCGCAAGACTGGATGTCACCGTTGTGAGCGGAAAGTGCCCCAGCAGCTCAAACAGTGAGATGGGGATGTTTTCCTGGACGGTTTTTGCAATACCCCCTGCGCCGAACATTTCAACAAAAAGGGCGGTGTTGCCGAAAATTGTGATCCATAAAAAAGTCACCAATGTGGGGACAAGAAGCACGCCCAGAATGAACTGCCGGATAGTGCGGCCGTAGGAAACCCGGGCAATAAACATGCCCACAAACGGCGACCACGCGATCCACCAGGACCAGTAGAAAATGGTCCACCCCTGCTGCCACTCGGTTTGCTCGTAGGTTTCGTTCCAGGTGCTTAACTCGGGCAGATGCTGGATATAGTAACCGAGGTTTTCAATCAGGCCGTCGAGAACAAACAGGGTTGGGCCTACAATCAGCACAAAAAGCGCAAGAAGGCCCGCAAACCCGATGTTTATCTCACTGAGGCGCCGGATGCCCTTGTCGAGTCCCATTACCACCGACCAGGTGGCAACTCCTGTGATGCCTGCGATAAGCATTACCTGGACCGTGGGTGACTGTTCTATGCCCAGAAGATGAGACAGGCCTGCGTTTACCTGCTGGACTCCGAGGCCGAGTGATGTGGCCACTCCGAAAAGAGTTGCCACGGTGGCAAGGATGTCTATGATATTGCCGGGCCAGCCGTAGATGCGTTCTCCGAGCAGCGGGTAAAAAGCCGTGCGTATTGAAAGGGGCAGTCCCTTGTTGAATGCGAAAAAAGCCAGGGAAAGCCCCACCAGTGAGTATACCGCCCAGGGATGAAGCCCCCAGTGAAGGAACGTTATGTCCATGGCCTTTCTGGCCGCCTCTGTGGTGCCGGCCTCTGTCAGGGGGTTTGCCGCGTAGTGAAACATGGGTTCGGCAACCCCGTAGAAAAGAAGCCCGATGCCCATTCCTGCTGAAAACAGCATTGCAAACCAGCCCGGAAGGCTGAATTCAGGGGCGGCATCAGGCCCTCCCAATCGGATGTTTCCGAAGCGTCCGGCAAGCAGAACCAGGATAAACACCAGCACGACGTTGACTGTCATAATGAACAGCCATCCAGCGTACTCGGAAATGGAGCTTTGAATCTGCTCGAAGATATCTCCGACGTAGTGCTGGAAAAGAATTGTTATAACAACAAAAAAGAAAATAAGACCTGCTGATATGAAAAACACCTGAGGGTGTACGTCGAGATGAAACCATCCTTCCGTCTTTTCCTGCTCCTGTTGGTTTTGCTTTTGATCCTCCGATTTTGTCATGGAAAGTCCTTTCTTTGCTGCCGGGTGTCATCAGCCGGTATTATTCAATTTGTTTATTGTATATCTGAATTGAGCATTTTTCAAGTTTGATGGCACCGTAAAAAATCCAATATCTGCTTTACGCGCAATTTCTCAGAATTTCACGTACGGCTAAGTACCCTGCATTCTTCGAAATTGCGCAGGCCTTGATCTTGAAATTGAAAACATCACCGGGGATTGCCGGGAATTCATATTTTCAGCCCTCAAAATTCAGCAATATGTTGAGTATTTATACAGTTGACTAAAAAGATGGAATTTTCTACCTTATTTAAAATTATGTTTTGTTGTTGTATTTGCTTTCAGGGCGATGGCATAATTAATTTTCTGCCAAGCCATAAACACCGGGAAAGCGTGATAAGATATGGGAAAAATACGCAGATATGCCGACTCCCGCAGCCGCGAGCGAATGGAGAAGGTATTTGAAATGCGCCGCAAAGGCCTTACGTGGGCCCGGATTGCCGATGAATGCGCAATGAGGGTCCCCAATGTCCAGCAGGCCTACTACCGGGAATGCCGTTACAGGAAGGCTGCCTTTGAATACCCGTTTATAGAGTTCATAGGCACCCATACCTACAATGTGATCCGGAAATGCTTCGGTGAAAAGATCCTTGCCTCACCCTGGCAGCTGGCTTTTCTCGAAAATGTCAAGGCCCTGCTTTGCTGGCCCGGAGTAGGTTCGAAAACCGTCCGGGATCTGTCCGAGGGGTTGGAGGAGGCAGGATACGAAGGCTTTGATCCAGAAGAGGCCTATAATCAGATATTCCATCCCCGCACTTCCCGCTGAAGAGTTGAGCCGCAGCATCCGGATTTTTAAAGGAGAAAATATGAGTCGCGATTCTGACAATAACCGGCCGGGCGGAGACAGGCCCGGCGGGCGTATGCCCGGGCAGTCCTGGAATCCCGGCCGGGATAACAGCTACCGGATGTGGATTTTTCTGGCCGTGGTGTTTGTGCTTCTGGGCTGGAGCATGTATGCCTCCAGGGCAGGGCCTGAAGCCATCAGCTATACCACATTTATCCGTCAGCTTGACTCTGACAACGTGGAAAAGGTCACGGTCAAGGGCGACAAGATAACCGGCAGCCTCAAGGAAAAGGCACGAAAGCCGCAGGAGGATGATGCAGGGATAGGATGGGGAGGCTGGGGAGGCTCAGCCGACGAAAAAGAGGAAAATGAAGGCGGGCAGGGGCCGGCCTATGATTATTTCATCACCTACCTGCCTTCATTCGAAGACCCCGATCTGGTGGAAAAGCTTCGGGAACGGGACGTGGAAGTGGAAACCAGGCCGGAAAGCGATACCAACTGGTGGTATCTCATACTTACCATGGTTCCGTTTGCCATTCTGATATGGCTTATATACTCCCAGTTCAGGCAGTTTCAGGGGCAGAGCGGGGAGGGGCTGTTTTCAATAGGCAAAAGCAGGGCGCGGCTCTATGACAGGAGCCAGGAATCCACCAGGTTCGATGATGTCGCAGGCGCTGAAGGCGCCAAGACGGAACTTGCCGAGGTGGTTTCATTTTTGAAGGAACCCGGTAAAATCCGTGACCTGGGAGCGGCAGTTCCCAGAGGAGTAATGCTGGTGGGTCCTCCGGGAACGGGCAAGACACTGCTCGCCCGGGCAGTGGCAGGGGAGGCTGACGCTCCTTTTTTCAGCATTACCGGCTCGGATTTCATGGAAATGTTTGTTGGAGTCGGGGCCAAGCGTGTGCGCAGCCTGTTTGAAGACGCCAAGAAGAATGCGCCCAGCATTATTTTTATCGATGAAATCGACGCCATAGGCCGCCGCAGGGGCGCAGGGCTCGGAGGCGGCCACGATGAGCGCGAGCAGACCTTGAACCAGTTACTCTCAGAACTCGACGGGTTCGAGGAAAATCAGAACGTTATAGTTATGTGCGCCACCAACCGACCCGACGTTCTTGACCCTGCGCTCATGCGCCCGGGGCGTTTTGACCGCAAGATCGTGGTGGATCTTCCCACAACAGAGGACCGGCGCAAAATACTTGAAATATATGCATCAAACAAGCGTATGGCCGAAGACGTGGATCTTGATTCACTGGCCAGGGGTACGCCGGGGTTTTCGGGTGCAGACCTTGAAAATATTTTAAACGAGGCCGCGCTGCTTGCAGCCCGTGAAGGAAAGGAAGCAATCGACAATGAGGCAATTGAGCAGGCGCGTGACAAGATACTCATGGGACTGGTCCGCCAGGGTCTGGCGCTTACTGAGGAGGAAAAAAAGATGGTAGCCTACCACGAGGCCGGCCATGCTATTGTGGGAGCCTCCCTGAAATACGCGGACCCGGTGCACAAGGTTTCAATAGTTCCCAGAAGCCAGGCAATGGGTGCCACCCAGCAGTTACCGGAAGGTGAAAAATACATTTACCACCGGCAGTACTTGGCAGACCGCCTTGCGGTGATGATGGGCGGCAGGGCCGCGGAGATGCTTGTATTTGATACTGCCACCAGTGGTGCGGCAAATGATCTGCAGTCAGCCACCCAGGTTGCCCGCAGGATGGTTCTGGAGTTCGGCATGAGCGGAAGATTCGAGCACATGGCGCTGGGATCGCAGAGCCGGGAGGTTTTTCTGGGCGAGGAACTCAGTAAAACCAGGGAGTACAGCGAGGCAACGGCAAAAGAGGTGGACAACGAGGTGGAAGCCCTGCTGAGCGAAGCCTTTTCCCGGGCCAGGCAGATCCTGGAAAAACAGCGGGGCGCAGTGGACGAACTGGCAGAGCTTCTTATTGAAAAAGAAGAGATCCCGGGGCAAAAGGTCTATGAGCTGTTAGAAAACAGGTCTTGAAATTCACCTTGTTTATGGATTGATATTTAGTTTGCAGTTTGATATCAAATCCATTTTAAAACCGAGGTCTGGCATCATTATATTTATAATAAGGAGAATCGAATGGGGGAAGAAAAGGACACAGGGAAAATAAGGATTCTTCTGGTTGACGATGAAAAGGATTTTGTCGACACCCTTTCCCAGCGCATGGAGATGAGGGACCTGAGCTCGGAGGTGGCATTAAACGGCGAAGAGGCTCTGGAGCTTTTAAACAGGGAATCGCCGGATGTAATGGTTCTTGATCTTCGCATGCCTGGTGTTGACGGAATGGAGGTGCTGCGGCGTGTAAGAAGCCAGCATCCAAACGTTCAGGTTATCATGCTCACAGGCCAGGGCTCGGAGAAAGACGAGCTGGAAGCCAGGCGCCTCGGGGCATTCGATTATCTGGAAAAGCCTGTGGATATCGACACCCTGGTTTCGAGGATCCGTTCGGGAGTCCTGCTTGTGGTGGGAAATGAGGACACTTTTTCCGGGCGCCTGATCAATTATTCCCTGGAGATGTCGCAGCGTATGTCCTACCGGATTGTTGCACTGAGCGTGGCCCCGCTTCCGGAACCAGCCTTAAAGAGGTTTTCTGAAATGCCCGGGGAGGTGAAAAATTTCGAGGAAAGGGCGCGGCAGAATGCCGGTGAGTTCGCAGAGGCCGCAAGACAAAAGGGCATTCCGTTCGAACACATCATAAGATACGGCAACCCTGATGCGGTGGTGGAACAGGTGGCAAAAGAATACGGCAACGTTGAATTCGTTGTCTCTGAACCCTCGGACGCGGAGCTGGATGATAAGACCTCGGGCAGTCAGGAAAAACAGCTCTTCGTCTACAGCGTGGCCTGAATTACTGACTGCGGGCCAGGGGTGCATTTGAATCCGAAGCAAAAAGGAGAACCCAATGGAGTTCAACTTTATCAGGGGGTTGCTGCTGGTTTTGGTTGCAGCGGTTATATGCTACATTTTCCGGCATGAGAATAAAAGCTGATAGCGCGGCCTGAACTCATTGAAGAAAGGATTGATCTGTAATGACACCTGAAATGATGCTGACCATGATAGTGCTGGTCTTTGTGATTACCCTTTTTGTTTTTGAGTGGGTGCGGGTGGACGTGGTCGGCATACTGATGATGGTACTGCTGCCCCTTCTCGGCCTGATATCTCCGAAAGAGGCTTTTGTGGGCTTAAGCAGCAATGCGGTGGTATCAATTATTGCTGTTATCATCATGGGCGCCGGCCTGGACAAGACCGGGGTTATGAACCAGGTGGCCAGCCCGATCATAAAACTTGCCGGCAAAAGCGAAAGCCGAATAATAACTTTCATCGGCGGGACCGTGGGTGTAATGTCAGCGCTGATGCAGAACATCGGGGCCGCGGCCCTGTTTCTGCCGGCTGCCCAGCGGATTTCCAAGCGAATAGGCATGCCAGTGTCCCGCATACTTATGCCAATGGGATTTTGCGCCATTATAGGCGGGACCCTCACCCTGGTGGGCGCCAGCCCGACAATCCTGTTAAACGACCTGATGACCATCGAGGGTGAAAAACTGGAGCCGTTCGGGCTGTTTACCCAGACCCCCATAGGAATATGCCTCCTTTTGGCAGCAATACTTTATTTCATTGTTTTCGGACGCTTCATCCTTCCCTCCGGAGGCGATGAAAGCGACGAGGGCGTGACAACCTCGCTTATGCAGGCATACAGGGCTTTTGAAACAATATACGAAATCCATGTTCCCGAACAATCAGAAGCCAGGGGGACCCTCGCAGACCTGGGGCTGCAGACCAGGTACCTGGCCACCGTTGTGGCAATCAGTCATTCCGCCAGGGGTGAAAAGAGTTTTGTGCCGAGAAGTTCCGATGAAATCAGGCCGGGCGATAACCTGGCGGTTCTGGGCAGGCGCAAGAACGTCATGAAAATGGCGGATGAACTGGGCTGGGAGGTAAAGAATTCTCTTGATACTTTTGCGGAAAGTCTTTCAAGAACCAGCGCCGGCATGGCGGAGACAATAGTATCTCCGAGGTCCGAGCTCATTGGCAAGACAATGAGCGAAATAGATTTCAAGACCATCTACGGTGTAACACCCATAGCTCTTTTCAAGGGCAACCGTATTTATTATTCGGGTCTGACCCATATCAGGCTTTCCATGGGAGACACGCTCCTGCTTTTCGGCCCCTGGGATAGGTTCCACATCCTTAAAAACTACCCGCAGCCCAGATCCCTTACCTTTTCAACCCCCCTGGAAGGCGAGATCCTGCGCCCGCAAAAGGCCAAGCTTGCACTTTTATGGCTTGCAGTGGCTCTTTTCCAGGTGATTTTTTTGAAAATGCAGCTTTCCGTGGCACTCATGTCAGGGGCCCTGGGAATGATTATTACAGGGGTGCTAAAGATAGAAGAGGCCTACAAGTCGGTTGACTGGATGACGGTTTTTCTTCTGGCCGGCCTGATCCCACTGGGTACTGCATTTGAAAAGACCGGCACCGCGGCTTTTATCGCCGAGGGAGTGCTGGGGCTTCTGGGAGATCCCGCACCTATAGTTCTGCTGGCAGTGGTGGGGCTTATGACGTCATTTTTCACCCTGGTGATTTCAAATGTCGGTGCAACGGTTCTGCTGGTTCCGCTCTGTATGAACATGGCCCTGATGGCAGGGGGTGATCCGCGTATGGCCGCTCTGGTGGTTGGACTTTCTGCCTCCAACACCTTCGTACTGCCCACTCACCAGGTAAACGCCCTTATAATGCGGCCGGGAAGTTATCGGACAGTGGATTACGCAAAGGCCGGGGCAGGCATGACTGTGTTGTTTCTCGCAGTTGAGCTTGCAGTGCTGTATTTCTTTTACGGGATTTCGTAAGTCTTTTTAGAGGAGGGCAAGTGCAGGGCCGCAAAAGGCTCTACTTGTCCTCCAGTGCCGACCACGGAGAAGTAGTGTAGCGCTGGGCCTTGGCTGCCTGTATGCGTTCTTCCTGCTCTGATTTGCGCTGGCGGGCATTGTTTATTTTCTCGACAAGCTCTTCTGTTTTGCAGGGCTTCATAAGGTAATCAAAAGCCCCCTGTTTCATGCCGTCTATTGCTGATTCCACGGTTGCATGCCCGGTCAGCATTATAACCTCGGTGAGGGGGCGGTGCTGCTTTATGCTCCTTAGCGCCTCGTTGCCGTCCATTCCGGGCATTGACACATCCAGGATAACCACGTCATAGAGATACTGCCTTATATTTTCCACGGCCTCTTCTCCGCTGTGGCATACTGTTACGTCATAGTCCCGGATTCTGAGCCTTTCAGAGAGCTGTTCCACAAAATCTTTTTCGTCATCAACAAGCAGGATCCTTGTTTTCATTAAATTCCTCCCGAAAATACTTGATAATGTCTTTATGTATTTTAATTTTTTTGTTAATTTTACTTCTTCTCCATGAACCTGTCCATGAATTTTTCGGCTGCAGCTTTCCGTGTTCCCCGGGGTGTTTTTCAGTGTTCCTGTTAAAGAGTGTGCCTGTATGCTTTTTTTATCCTGTTGACAAGTGTTTCAACGTCCACGGGTTTCTGCAGATAGTCGAATGCGCCCAGCCTCCTTGCCTGTTCCTCATCCTTCGCCGAACCGTGCCCGGTAAGTATAATAACCTGAATTTCCGGATTATTCTTCTTGACGTGGCGGAGCACATCCATGCCGTCCATTACGGGCATTCTAAGATCCAGTACCATAACATGAGGAATTCTGGTCTTTAAGGCATCTATGGCCTGAGGCCCGTCCGGAGCAACTTCAGTGTCAAGGCCGCGCATCCCCATTCGTTCTGCCAGGGTGGATACAAGTTCTTCTTCATCATCCACCAGAAGGATTTTTAAATCTTTATTGTGGTTTTTGTTTGCGGACATTAGATGAAATTCCCTGTTAAGTAATCCGTATCGGCCGCGGTTATTTAAAAATAAGTCCCAGGTGAAGATCCCGGCTTCCGCATTGAATATCCGCTCCAAGCTGGCCTGCAGCGTCCTCCAGTTCACCCCAGGAATCGCTTTGCCTGAGCCCTTCAAAAAATTCTTCTGCTGATGGAGCTTTTTCACCTGTGCATATGATTTCAACAGCCTGTTTTCCGTTTGTTTCAGCCGGAGCTATACTGATTGCACTGTTTGCGGGCAGCACCGAAAGGCAGGATTCCAGGCTGTAAAACAGGGCCATGTATAACAGTACCGGGTTTGTTGTGAGGTTTGCACCGGGAGGGCTGCCTTTGCCAGCCTGCAGTGAGATATGCTTGAGGCGTGCAAAGCGTTCCGTAAGTGTGCAGAAATGATCTACCGTTTCATCCAGGTCCATTTGCGCATGTGTCTGGTCGGGTGCGTGTGCGAACTTGTTGAAACGGGATGCAAGCTGCATACCCCTGTGGAGCTGATTTTTGATGGTGGCCATCGAGTTGTTGAATCTGTCCTGGTATTTTTCCCTGGAAAGCGGGGAAATGGCCATGATGTCTTCCATAAGCCCGGCTGATTCCTGTATGATGGCCAGGATGTTTTTGAATTCGTGAGTCAGATTGGCGGTCATTTTTCCGAAAAAGGCCATTGTCTTTTCGGTCTCCGGATTCATGATCCCCCCTTTCCCTGGTACGGGGTTATGATGAGCTTTCCGCAAGTGCTTCGCGGATTTTCGAGATTAAATCGTCAATATCCAGCGGTTTCATCAAGAAGTCAAAAGCGCCCTGGTGCATTCCCTGGACCCCGTCGTCAGTTGAGCCGTGGCCCGTGAGCAGTATGACCGGCAGATCCGGCCTCAGATCCTTGGCCCTCTCCATTACCTTGAGGCCGTCCATTCCAGGCATTTTAACATCGAGCACCATAACGTCAAAATTTCTTTTTTCCATGATTTCAACTGCCTGCTGGCCCGAGGTTGCAACTTCAGGCTGAAAACCTCTTATTTCCAGCCTTTCGGCCAGTGTGTTTACGAATTCTTCCTCGTCATCAACAAGCAGTATCGCGGCTTTACTGTTCATTTTCCTTGTCCCCCGGGGGTTGCTTGGGTAAAAAGATCGTGAAAACGGTGCCTTCGCCGGGTTTGCTTTCAACTTTTATGTCACCGCCGAGTTTATTGACTATGCCGTAGGTTATGGGAAGTCCCAGGCCGGTGCCGTAACCTTTTTTTGTGGTGAAAAAAGGCTCGAAAATCTGGCTGATGGTTTCTTCCGACATGCCGTGGCCGTTGTCTCCTATGGAAACCGCCACTGTATTGTTGTCATGCTCGTATGTTGTAAGAACAATCCGTCCGCCGTCGTCCACCGCTGCGAATGCATTGCTGAGGATGTTTAAAAATACCTGCTGGAGCTGTCCCCTGTCCGAGGAGATCCCGGGAATCTCCTCGGACAGGTTGTATTCTATCTGCAGGTTTCTGTGGTGAGCTTCCTTTTCAAGAAATCCAAGGGTTTCGCCGAGCACCTCGTTTACGTCCAACACTTCGTACTGCACGCCTATCCGCTTTGCAAATCCGAGAAGCCTGTGGGTGATATTGCGGCACCTGTCAACTGAATTGAGCACCTGGTTTACGGATCGCATTAGTTTTTCCTTGTCATGGTGCATGTCGTGATCCACCAGGTCCTTCATGAGGCCGGCCTTTTCGTTGATTATGGACAGGGGATTGTTGATTTCGTGGGCCACGCCCGCGGCAAGCCTGCCTATGGAAGACAGTTTCTGGGTGTACTCCAGCTCCCGGAAGGCGGTTTCGCGTTTTTCGTCAGCCTCGCGGATTTGTTTGACCAGCCTGTGGGTGGAGCCGAAAATAACCAGTATTATGAGAACCACGCTTGCTATATATACAAAAAATATTTCCTGTTTCAGCGAATGCCAGGCCTTGTAAATACTGGCCTGGGGAAGTACCATAACCAGGCCGAAGTCGTATTTTACAAGCGGGGAATATATCATGACCACGTCGCGTCCGTCAGGGTCGGTTATTTCTTGTACCTGGGTGCCTGAGCTGCTGTCCGGCAAATCAATGGGGCATTTTTCCAGAACCCTGCCGTAAAGCCTGGAGTCTGATTGCAGAATTCCTTCGTTGTTTACTATAAAAGCGTCCCTTACAGGGTCGAGGTTGATCTGGCTGAGCAGGTCCCTGAATTTTTTCGTGTCCATGGTGGCCCGAAGAATCCATGACTCGCCCTTTTCGTTTAAGTTTTCAACCGCCAGTGCAATGTGGGGGAGATCGCGGTAGCCCATGAAGACGTCGGAAAGATAAACCCCCCTTACCCTGGCTTCGTGGAACCATTGCTCGTCAGAATAATCCTTGTTCAAAAGATCATAGGGCCCGGTATATGAGACCTGTTTGCCCTTGTTGTTTATCAGGCCGAGATCCACGTAGCCGCCGTATTCTTCTCTTAAAATCCGGAAGATGCGGTGCAGCGTGGCCTGGCCCGAGAGAATCTCCGCGGAATAGCTTGAGGCAATAAAATGCAGCGCAGACAGGCGCTCTTCCATGAAAAGTTCAAAGGAGTGTGCGGTCTTGCTGGCAATGGCCTGCATGGGGGTTATGCGTTCGGCCTTTATGTTTTTTTGATATTGAAGTGCGCTGGTGACTGCCATCACAGTCAGGGGTATTATGGTGACCAGGATCATCAAAGCGGCGATATTGCGCCGGAGTACCTTGTAACGCCTGGGAAGATTTTTTTCTTTATCATCCCGCCCCAGGAGCTTTTTGATTCGCTCCCGCAATGTTTTTTTCTCCGGCATCGATTCCTGCCTCCGGGTGTTTTACCCTGTCTGTTTTTGCCTTAACATCAGGCAGTCTCGGCTGACAAGCCCGTATTTACTTATGTTGCCTGTGTTTCATGGTATGTATAATTATTTGTTTTTTCTTTCCGCCGCCTGTAAATGACATGCCCTTGTGCGTGATGTCAAAGTGCGGTTCAGCGCCTTTGAGAAATTCGATCATTGACATTCTGCTTGTATCGTGTGCCAGGTAGGCGGTACCTTCGGGGCTGAGCATTGATCTGAGAACATTGATGACAGGCTCCACGTCTGATTCCCTGTAAACTAGCTCTGATCCGCAGATGATCTCGAACTTTCCGAGCTGCTTCGGGTTGTGCCAGTCAAGCTCTTCAACCTTTATATTATTGATTGAGTTGTGGGCGGCATTTCGTTTGATCAGCTCCAGTGCGTCGCTGTTGTTGTCAGTTACTGTGACCCGGTATCCAAAGGCTCCCAGAAACAGGCCCGTGATTCCCATTCCCGCACCTATTTCCAGGACCTGCTGTTTTTTTTCAAGGTTCATGTGAACCAGGCGGTCGGTAAGAACAATGCTTGCTTCCCATATCTTAACCCAGAAGGGGAATTTGTCCAGGTTTTCCCGGCCGTTTTCTCCCAGGTCCTCAATAAAAGGCTCAAGGCTTTTGACGCAGAGGATCTCCAGGCGCTTTCCCCCTATGGCAAGCGCTTTCGGCTCCAGCTCGATGTCGTCTCTGAGTACGTATTCAGTCATGGCAAGTCTTTGCACGGTCATAAGAAACCACGAATAACAGGAAGAAAAAACTGCAGATAAACAATTTTTTTCGCGTTATTCGTGGTGGTTTAAATTTATCGCCTCGATTTTTCCTGTTATGTATAGAAAAAAAGATTACCGGTCAAGCACATTCAAATATCCGCGGTTATGCGCGCAGTTATTCCGTGCTGTATTCAAAAGAATCTTTAACAGTGGTGTCTTCTGTCACTGCCTTGGTCCTGATCGTGTATTTCCCGGAAGAGCCCAGGGAAACATCAGCACCGTAGCCGCCGCTCATACCCGTTGCCATTGTTTTCTGTTTTTCTCCCTGCGGTCCCTCTATGAGAAAGCCTGTCTTTGCCCCCGTGACCTGGTTGCCCTCAGGGTCAGTTATGTAAACCATGAGGTGGTGGGTGAGCCCCTCGTCCCCGTGTCCTTCGTGGCCCTCCATTTCTGATCCTGCATCACCCATGTCAATGAGGTAGTAGGCCATCTCGTGGCCGTTTGACTCAGAGGTGTGTATTTGTTTTCCCTTTCTGTCATGTTCTTCATCCTG
>JBKHES010000030.1:0-22208 GCA_046540695.1 Desulfobacterales bacterium | reverse complement strand
AAAAAAATAAACTATTGATTTTACATAAACTTAATCACTTAAAACTTAACACTGCCTGTAAAAAAGACTTTTTACAGGCTTGTCAACCTTGTAAATAATGCACTTGACGCAATGCAGGAAGCAAAAAAAAAGCTGGGCATAAAAAAAAGTTCTTGCTGTTGACGACGAAGAGGATTTCTGCTTTTTTGTCCGCGAAAATCTGCTGAATTCCGGAAAGTTCGACGTGGTTATCTCCACCACCGGAAGAAGGGGGTTGAGCTGGCAGGATACCGGAGACACCATGTTTAAAAAAATGTGCGAGTCGTATTTTATCGCCAAGCCGGTACGCACCAGGGAGCTTATAACAGCCATTGACAAGGTTCTGGCATCCCATGGAGGCTGATACTTCAGGAAAGCTTATGTTTACAAGAGCTTGTGTTTTGTTTTTCATATTGTGGATTACACCCGGCCTGTGTGCTGGCGCAGGGCTCGTCGATCATGCGGGGAGATTGGTGGACGTGCCAGGCAATCCCCGGCGGGTTATCAGTCTTGCCCCTAGTATAACCGAAATGGTCTTTGCCGTGGACCGGGGCGACCGGCTGGCGGGGGTGACAGAATTCAGCGATTACCCGTATGACGCAAGGCAAATACAGTCGGTCGGAAGCTACGTGTCGCTTGATCTTGAAAAAATAGTTTCTTTAAATCCAGACCTGTGCATTGCCATAAAGGACGGAAATCCGTTATCTGTGATAAAAAGGCTCGGAGAACTGGATATACCGGTATATGCTGTTGACCCTAGGGATATGGATTCTGTTATTGGGGCCCTCAGGGATATAGGCATTCTGCTCGGCGCGGAAAAACAGGCGGGCAGGGTGATTGCAGACATGAAAGAAAGGATGGACAAAGTGCGAGGGAAAATTTCCGGGACCTCGCAGCGGCCGGGGGTTTTTTTTCAGATAGGAGCGGACCCTGTTGTGTCTGCAGGCAGTGACACCTTTATACACGAGCTTATCACCATGGCAGGCGGCAGGAACCTGGCATCAGGGCATAAAGGATACCCTAGGTTTTCCACCGAGGAGGTCCTGGCGCTTGATCCTGAAATAATTATTGTCACCTCCATGAACAGGCAGGGAGCTTTCGACAGGGTGGTGGAGAAATGGAAGCGGTGGAATGATCTTGCTGCAGCTGAAAATGACCGTATTTACCTTGTGGAGTCCGACCTTGTGGACCGGCCTTCTCCCAGGCTGATAAAGGGCCTTGAAGAGCTGGCCCGCCTGATTCATCCGGATCAGTTCAGGCAGGGGGGGCGCAATTGAGATGAGCGGTGTTTTCAGGCGCATTCTTGCGGTTTCCGGAGTTATGATCCTGCTGCTGGGCATTGCCGTGTTTTTGGGACTGAGCATGGGCTCTTCAGGGGCGGGGGTTTCTGCTGTTGCCGACTCCTTTGCAGGTCTTTTCAGCAGCGGGGAAACCATTCATGATATCATATGGAAACTCCGTTTTCCCAGGGTCATGCTTGCCGCCCTGGTAGGGGCGGCCCTGTCGCTCGGCGGACTTGTGTTCCAGGCTATTCTGCGAAATCCCCTCGCAGAGCCTTATATCCTCGGTATTTCCGGAGGTGCTGCAATAGGTGCGATTATCGGAATTCTTCTCGGCCTTGCGCGGTTTCCCGGAGTAGGACTCCTTGCCTTTGCAGGGGGAATGACCACACTGTTTGTTGTTCTCGGGATTGCAGCCGGCCAGACGGTTGCTAAAAAGGAATCACTTCTGCTATCAGGTGTCATGGTCAATGCTTTCTGCTCTGCTGTGATAATGTTTCTGATCTCTCTTTCCACAGATTCCAGGCTCCATAACATCATGTTCTGGCTCATGGGTGATCTTTCTTCAGGCGGCACAAAAGATATGATGTTGCTGGCCGTGGTGTTGCTGCCCTGTTTTGCAGCCGTGTTCTGGATGGCTCACAGGATGAACCTGCTTTTGATGGGCACGGAAATGGCCCAGTCCATGGGAGTCAATGTTCGTTTGGTTACATTGTCACTTCTGGTTATCATCTCACTCATGGTAAGCTCCACTGTCAGCCAATGCGGGTTGATTGCCTTTGTGGGGCTTGTGATACCTCACCTGCTGCGCCTGCTGCTCGGCCCGGATCACAGGGTGCTAGTGCCGGCCTGCATCTTCGGAGGAGGGGCCTATCTTGTGCTCTGCGATCTGCTGGCCCGGGTCCTGCCAAGGCAGGGGGAGATGCCCGCCGGCGTGATTACAGCCATGGTGGGGGCGCCAGTGTTTATATATCTTCTGAGAAAAAGGACGGGCTCATGACCGCGGCGGTAAAGGCGGAAGAAATATCAGCCGGATACGGGCAGGAGCCCGTGGTCAGACAGGTTTCATTTTCAGTAAAAAGCGGGGAATGCTTTATAATAATCGGTCCCAACGGCTCCGGAAAGACCACACTGATGAAGATCATTGCCGGCCTGCACACGACGGACTCAGGCAGCATATTTATAGACGGCCGCCCGCTGGGCAGCTGCAGGAGAAGCGATCTCGCCCGCAAAATGGCGTTCGTTCCCCAGCAGGTTCCAATGGATTTTCCGTTCATGGTAAGAGACGTGGTGTTGTTCGGGCGCAGCCCGCATCTCGGGACATTCGGGCTTGAGTCTGAAAAGGACAGAACAATTTCGGATCAGGCCATGGAATTTACCGGTGTGGACCACCTGGCAGACCGTCGCATAGACCAGTTAAGCGGAGGCGAGCGCCAGCGGGTCTTTATCGCCAGGGCCATATGCCAGGAGCCGCAGATCATGCTTCTCGACGAACCCACGGCCGCCTTAGACATTTCACATCAGCTACGGGTAATGGATCTGATGGAAAAGATGAAAAGCGAAAAGCGGATTACCGTGATCATGGTGTCCCATGATGTCAACCTTGCTGCAATGTATGCAGACACCCTTCTTTTAATAAACCGCGGCAGGATAGTTGAATCCGGGTCCCCTGCCTCGGTGCTAACCTATAAAACCCTGGAGGAGGCCTACGGCTGCCCCCTTCTGGTTGATGAAAGCCCTCTTGGCTCGATGCCCAGGGTAACGCCTGTTCCGGGCCGCTATATCAGGGAGGATCTCAGGGGGCCTTCCCGGTGAGTTCCTCCAGGTTTTGCCTGGCAAACCCGAGCTCCGGATCGAGCTCCAGCGCAATTCGAAAGCAGGCCCTGGCAGACTCGGAATCTCCTGTTTCCCTGTAGTTGACTGCCATGTTTGCATAATCGATTGCAGAGGAGGGGTTCAGGCTCACTGCCCGGGCAAAGCTTTCAATCGCCGCCTCGTGCTGTTTTAGCTTGAACCTGCAGAAGCCTTCGAGATTGTGAAGATCGATGCGTTCCTCATCATGTGCCAGCCCTGATTGCGCGGATTCAAGGGCCTTTTGAAATTCACCCTTTTCCTTGTAAGCCTGTCCCAGAAAGGAATATATGCTGGCAATATCCTGCGGGTGGGGGTTGAGCTCAAGGGCGTTTAGAAAGTATTCTGCTGCCTGGTCATAAAGGCCTGAGTCCAGGTGAGCCCTTCCCAGGTAGAATCTTACATAGTATTTTTCAGGCAGAATTTTATCTATTTCACTTAGCTCGGCTATGGCGCGGGCGGGTTCGTGCTTTTCAGCAGTGAGTCTTGCGCAGAACATCCCCACGCTTGCACCTTCGGCCCTTTCCCGAAACATTGCCCCGGGGACCAAAGAGTACAGGGCAGGCACTTTCAGACCGGGATGAGTTGTGTCAATGCTTATAACTTCCATTCCGATACGCTCGAGTTCGGCAATGCAGCGCTCAACTTCAACCCTTATGTTGGCGTCGGAGAGGTCGGGCAACTGATTTATGGAAACCATAACGGCCGGGTCGGTTATAAAGCGGGCCTGGTCCATTGAGGCAAACTTGGGCAGGCCGCTGGCAACGTAGTTTGACCCTGAGTTGAAGTCTCCTGCAAGCTGGGCTGTTTCAGAAAGGGCGCGCGAAAAAGCCTTCCGGGGGTCAGGGGCGGTGCCTGCTGTCCACACGATCTCGCTGTTTTCCGGAAAAGTCTCAGGATCCCATGCAAGCACCCCAACCGTGGGAATCCCGGTGTCAAGTGTGAAGTCAGATGCATATACCCGGATTCCGTTTTCCCTGTACCTGGAAAGCATCTGCTGTACCATGGCGTCATCTGCCGAATCCGGGTCAATCCCCGGCACTCTTATAGCCTTTCGGCAGATCTCTGCGGAGACATGCCTTTCCACTATTTCGCAGATGCCCTGGCAAAGGGCCTCTTCCATGCAGTTGCCTGCTGATGTGCCGTTGAACTCGTTTATTGCAAAAAACCATTCAAACGGGACCAGTACATTCTGGCCGCGGGTCAGGTTAAACCCTTCCGCCCACTTGAATTCCATGCGTTCGAAAACCCTTTGAGCCGCATCCAGGTCCCGGGATGTGTCATGCACTGATTTGGCAATGTCTGCAAAATCCATGGCCCCTGGGCCCATCTGTTTGCGGGTGCCCTTTGAAAAGTTCTGCGGGTTTTGTGAAAAGCTGTAGAAACTGAATCTCTCCACCAGCTCCATTACAGCGCTTGCTTCAGCCTGGGCGGCAGTTGCGCCTTTCCCCATCTGCTTGGCAGTGCCTGTAAGCGATTTCGCATCCCGGCCGCATACGCTGTAATATACGGGTATACCGAGCCTTCCGTTGTCAATGCGCCTGGTTTCTTTGAGTATCTCGAGATTTAGTTTGTCAAACCTGCGTCTTACATTCTCCACGGTCTCACCGGGCGAGGCGGTTTTGTCCTGGTCGCCGGTGTATTTCTTATATGCGTCTTTAATTGTCAGGCTTGCAGGCATATTATGCAGTCTCCCTGTCCATGCCATATTTTTTATCAGGCCGGAAAAGCATCCGTGTCTTTTTTGAACACGAAAACATGGACAAACGGTTTTGATCAGTTTCCGGAATTAGGATGGCTGTAAAAAATGCGGTCCCGCAGAGTTAGGCTCAGCCGGCTTTTTCAACGATTTTTTCCGCAATTTTTTCCGCGGACCTGCCGAAAAGTTCGTCGATTTCCACGAGATCCAGCAATTCGTCATGCCATTTGATGTTGTTTTCCTGGACTATGTTTTTTATGTGCTCATGCTTGCCGCCAAGCGCCTTTACCCTGGTCCGGAGGTCCGCATCCGTTTTGAAGGCCACGTCCAGCAGAATCAGGTGCTCCACCATGTTGGGCCGGGACGGATCCCCTGAAATCAGGGGTATGACCAGGATGCTTCTGTCGTCTTTTCTGCCCTTGCCCACGTAGACGTTGCCCTGCCTGACTATGATCTTTTTGGTACCCTTGAGAGTCCTGTCGCTTTCCGCACGGGAAGCAAGCATGGCAGAAGTTCCCTGCTTTTCTATTACATCAATGGCTGTCTCATCATTGGGCTCACCGAGCAGGTTGACACCTGAGATTTTATAAAGAGTGTAGCCGTTTATTTTTTCAACCACCCTCTGGAAGTTTTTAAGCACCATCACGTTGCTTATTGTCAGGTGCTCAACGCTGAAATTCAGCCGCGCAATAATGTCGAAAAGCAGCCCCTCAGTCTTTTCCTCTATTCTGCTTGTGCCAACTGTCACTGTCTTAGCCTGGTGCTTGATGGCGTCCACCGGCCTGGCCATGGCGTTTATGGCCTCTGCCAGCGAGTTGAAAAGCTTGTCAAACATGTTGCCGGCAGTGCCCTTGACACCGAAATCGAGTTCAAAATCCGCGATAGGAAGGCGGCCTGACAGGTATTTTAGGAGCAGCACCAGGTTGGTTGATTCCTGGATGGCAAGGGTGGCCGGAAGCCTGTTCTCAGACTGACGCTTCCGCAGCTCATAGTAAAACTGCAGGACTTTTTCCCTGAACGATTTTTCCAGCGCGATCTCGAAAATATCCATGCCACGCCCGGCAAACTCGTCAATTGTATTTCGCAGGTCTTCTCTGAAATCGTGGAGAAACCTGGATCCTTCATTAATGGTAAGAGCTGCGTAATATCCCCACATATGCCCAACCAGTGTGTTTACAATCGGCGCGAAATGCTCGCTTACCTGGGGCACCCGGAATACGTCTTCTGCGTATGCATCAAACCTGTCTTCATGCTCGTCTGCTATTACCACCGGCAGCGCCTTGTGGGAGCGGAATATAGCCGTGTCCTTTACAATGTCTCCTATCACGCTTCTGCGGCTTCCTGCGGCGCATATTATGATCAAAGGCTCGGAGGAAAGGTCTATATGCTTTTTGTCCTCCACAAAGTCTGATGAAATGGTTTTGTAGCAAAGCTCGCTCAGCTTTATCCTGATTTCATCTGCTGCTGCCTTGTTCGGCCCGCTTCCCACCGCGGCCCAGTAAGTGCGCTGAAGTGCCAGGCGGTGGGCAGAGGCTCTTACCTGGTCCTTCATTGACAGCACGCGCTCCATGATGTCCGGGAGCCGGATCATCTGCCGGATCTCGTTTGATACGAAGGCCCGGTTCCTTTTTTCAGTGACCTGGGCTATGTAGAGCCCCAGTATGGCCCCGGCGATTATCTGGGAATAAAATGCCTTGGTGGAGGCCACAGACATTTCAATATCCCTGCCGCTGCTTGTATATACCACTCCGTCTGTCTTGAATGTCAGATCCGAGTCCCTGCGGTTTACAATTGAAACCGACCATGCCCCCTTTTTTTTGACCATGTCCACGGCCCTGTTGGTGTCCGTGGTGGTACCTGACTGGCTTATGGGTATCAGCAGGGTGTCTGACATTTGCCTGCCGTCTTTGTCATTGGGTATAAAACCTGAAAGCTCGGAAGACTTCAAAGACTCAACGCGCAGTTTAGGGTCATCCGTGTAGTAGCGCATTAGATCCGCGCACGCCGCGGCAGCCACCCCTGCGGTCCCCTGGCCGATAAAAAGGATCCTGCGGATGCCGCCGCTGCTGATCTGTTCCAGGAGTTTTTCAGGAACATTTGTGTCATCAAGCCGGATTTCATAGCGGCGGCCGTCTGTGTCAATGAGTTTCCAGCGGTTTTCAAGGGTGCGCCTAACAGAGGCAGGTGATTCGGAAATTTCTTTTAAAAAGTAGTGGTCAAAGTCCTGCCGGTCAATATCGCGGGATGTCAGGCTGGTCTGCTTTATGTCCGATTCAGTGAATTCAATAGGGGTGCCGTCATAGAACATGCCGCGGATCCCTGAAAGGCCGCCGCTGGAATCCTGCTCAACAACGCAGATCTGACCTGTCACGATTCTTCCGTCTTCATGTTTTCGGGCTGATTCGCCGTCCATTTTCACGAAAGAAGAAGTCTCCTCCGCAAACCCGTAAACCTCAGATGTGGGTATGTAATGATCAGGCCCGAGTCCCACGTACATGGCCTGTCCGCTTCCCTTGAGCGCCAGGAAAATCTTTCCGGGAGCAAGGTCAGTCTGCATTGAAATCGCGTGGGAGCCTTCAAAATCGTTTACTGCAAGCCTGAAGGCCTCTTTTACCGGGTGCCCCTTCCTGATGTAGGAGGCCACGTGAACAGGAATTATTTTGGTGTCACAAGTGATTTCATCCTGATAACTTATGCCAGAGGCAGTATGGGCGGCTTTTAGGTTCTGGTAATTATCAATGTCTCCGTTTAAGCTTGCATGAATAATTCCGTTATCCCGGGTTTCGGCTGAGTTCGTGCAGGCATCAACAGGATGGCAGTTAAATTCGTTTATCTCTCCCACGGAAGCCCACCTGGTATGGGCTGAAACCGTAAAATAAAGGTGCTTTGCGTTAAGCAGGCAGTGAAGGATCCCGTCGTGGCGGATCTGGGACCGCAAATAAGAGATATTGTCTCCCAGGCGGCCTATTTCCGCTGCCACCTTATAGGTAAGGGCCAGCGCGGTCTGCCTTGAACCGTCAGGGCCATGAGTGTGCCTGACTGAAATGCTCCTGTTTGTAAGCAGGTTAAGATCCTTCCTTGATCGGAAATCTTCCTGCAGATCCTTTGCCGCGATCTGATTTTCAAAGTTGGCAAACGAGGCCTCATCTATAACAAACAGCAGGGAAACCCCGGCAGAATCCCTTCCCCTGACTTCAAGCCTGTCGATACTGTTAAACACCGCATTGATCTGCCTGGCCGCCGAAACAGCGTTTCTGCCGGGCCCGGACGCGGAAGGCAGAAAATCTTCGAGTTTGTCAAGATTTTCCAGGATCTCGGTTCTAAGGCTCCAGGCCGCGTCCTTGAGCGTTTCGATCCTTTTTGAAACCGCGTCAAACTTATCAGCAGGCAGTCTGCCCATCCAGGAGGTAAACGCAGCAGACTGCCTGTCAACCAGTTCGGTGAGGTTCTTCAGGGTTTGCAAAAGCCCGTTTTTTTCATTTTTATCGCAAAACAACCCGTAGAAGCGTTCATTGCGCTTTAAGTCCCTGATTTGCGAGAAAAGGCCGGCTGCAGCGTCTTTTCCTCCCAGGCAGTCATCTGTTATCAGGGAGAGATCTGCGTCGTGTTCGGGCAGGCCGTGTGCGCTGATATCCTCCACCAGTGAATTTATGGATTCCGGCCCTGAACCGGGTTCATCAGGACGGGTCTCGCCCTGGTTGAATGCGACCATGCCTGTTAATCCGCAGGAAAGCCGTCCGGGGATATACGGAAACAGTATGATTGAACCGCTTTTTAATCCAAGAGGGTTTCTGCCGAAATAAGTCCGTTTTATAACGGATGCAGCAGTTAGGGCGCTTGTTTGGAAAAATTTGAAAATCCTGTGCATTGTCCTCGGCTTCATTTTTCGAGTTCGGCTGTTTTGATTTGTTGTTGAAAATATTTTTCGACAATTTCGCGGAAATAGGAAGAAGCCCTGGTGCCGATGTATTTTTCATGGGCAACCAGGACCGAAACTGCAATTTTTTTCTTCAAGTCTTTGTGCCTGGCGAATCCTGCAAACCAGTCATACTTAATTTGTTCCGGGTTATAGTTGATGGAGCCGGTTTTACCCCCTATATCGTAATTTTCAAGCATCGCCCTGCCTTTTGCATCCGTAAACGTTCCCCTTGCGGTTCCCCTGGTAAGCGAGGTACGCATCAGGGGTTTTAAAAGCCGGGAGGTATGAGGGCTGATCGGCCGCAGAAAGGGTTCCGGTTTTTGGCTGTAAACGGTTTTGCCGTCTGCGGCAACCCTGTCAATGAGCCGGGGCTCAAGCATGCGGCCGTTGTATATCACCGAAGAGGCCAGCATGGCAGCGTGAAGCGGAGACATCCTTGTATCACTGTTGAATCCGCATGCAACCTCCGCCCAATTATAAGACTGGTCTGAAATGGGGGCAATGCTTTTGTCAATAAGGAGATCAAATCCTATTTCCCGGTTGAATCCGAAATCACCGGCGTATTTTTCAAGCATATCCTTGCCCAGGTGCTTGCTGCCGATTTTTCCGAAAACCGGGTTGACGGATTGGGCGAATGCAGACTCCAGGGTTATGCTGTTTGTATATTTGTTCTGCGTGTCTTTGAGCTGGGATTTAAAAAGCGTGTACTTGCCCCCGTTAAAGGAGATCTCGCTTTCAGGCTTAAATCCGAGGGTCTCGATTGCAGCAGCCGCGGAAATTATTTTAAACAAACTGGCAGCGGGGAATTCAGCACTCAGACACGGATTGGCTCCTGAATCGTTTTTGTCATGGGATGCCATCGCCAGAATACGACCTGTTTCAGGATCCATGACCACGATTGCTATGTGCCTGGCCCATTTTGGGTCAAGCATGGAAACCACGGATTTCTGCAGATCGGGATCCAGGGTGGTTTGAAACCGGTATTGAAGGTCTCCGTGTTTTTTACGGATAACTGTGTCCTGCGGGTTGATAAAATCCGCAGGATCAAGCAATTCTCTGAGTTCTGATCTGTTTATGCTTGTTATTTCAGGTTTTTCCGGACTCTTCTGCCTGCCGGCATCCGCACCCACACCCTCAAAAAGATACAGGCCTCCCTTAAGCAGCAGAACAGCGATCAAAAGTATAAACAGATAACCGGGAATCCTGGCATATGATCGGCGCTTTGCAGCAATCTTTTTATACCTGCGCTGATACCTCTGCCAGGCTGCGCTGCTGTTTTGCCGGACATATTTTAATTTCCGGTTTCTGCGTTTGAATAAAATTGTCATTTTCCGGTGTTATAAGCTATTTCATACGGGTTCCAGGGGGCACGGCACGATCGAGCACGGCCACGGACCCGTTTTCATTGTCCATGCCGGCAAGAATCATACCCTGTGACCTCACTCCCTTGAGCTTGGCCGGTTTCAGGTTTGCCAGAACCACAACGGTTTTGCCTTCGAGTTCCTCAGGGGTATAAAATTGCGCTATCCCTGCCACCATGGTTCTTTTCTCAAACCCGAGGTCGAGTTCGAGTTTGAGGAGTTTGTCGGTTTTCGGCACCTTTTCTGCCGACAAAACCAGCGCAGCCCTGAGGTCTATGGCGGAAAAGTCGTCCATGGTTATTTCCGGCATAATGTCTGATTTCAAGGGCTGTTCTTCCTGTTTTTGTCGGGATGCCGCAAAAATCGAGTCAGGATCGAGCCTGGGAAAAAGCGACACTGACCCGGGAAGCTGCGTGCCGGGCGCTATAACGCCCCATTTTTCTATTTCTTCCATCAGGTAAAAAGGCTGCCCCGGGTCCTGGGCGAGGTGTTTCTGCATGACTGAGGCTGTTTCCGGCATTACAGGATAGATAAGCCCCGACACAACCCTGAGTCCTTCGAGCAGGCTGCAGATAACAGCTGAAAGCCGGGGGTCTGAGGAGCCCTTTTTTGCGAGCTCCCATGGTGCGGCTGAGTCAACGAACTTGTTCATTCTGCCTATGTATTCCCACACAGAGGCAAGGGCTTTGTGGAACTCAAAGTTTTCCATGTATTTTGCGAAATCCCTGATTGCCTCTTTTGAAAAAGCCTCCAGATCGTATTCCGGAAGCGGGTTTTCAGAAGCGTCCCATTGCGGCACGGTTGCCTTGAAGTATTTATGAAACATGGCAAGCACCCTTGAAAACAGGTTGCCAAGGTCATTGGCGAGATCAGAATTGATCCTGTTTATAAGGGCCACCTCCGAGAAGCTTGAATCAAGACCGAAGGTCATCTCGCGCATTAAAAAGTAGCGCACCGCATCGCTGCCGTAGACATCTTTGAGGTATACGGGGTCAATCACGTTTCCGAGGCTTTTTGACATCTTGCTCTCATCAACGTTCCAGTAGCCGTGGACAAGAAGGCGCCGGTAAATGTCTATGCCGGCGGCCTTAAGCATTATCGGCCAGTAGATGCCGTGGGGCTTTAAAATGTCTTTGGCCACCATGTGGTGGACATTAGGCCAGAAGGTCCTGAAATTTTCACCGTCCGGGTATCCCAGGGCGGAAACATAGTTGATCAGTGCGTCAAACCACACATAGGTTACGTAGTTATCGTCAAAGGGCAGGGTGATTCCCCACTCAAGCCGGGTCTTGGGCCTTGATATGCAGAGATCATCAAGGGGTTCGCGCAGGAATCCCAATACCTCGTTTCTGTAGCGCTCGGGCTGTATCATTTCAGGGTTTTCGCGGATATAGTCAATGAGCCATTGCTGGTAGCTGCTCATTTTGAAAAAGTAGTTGGACTCCTTTATGTGCTCCGGCTCGGTTGCATGGTCCGGGCATTTGCCGTTGTCCAGCTCCCGTTCCGTGTAGAAGCGCTCGCAGTCAAAGCAGTACATACCCTCGTATTCGCTGAAATAGATGTCCCCGGAGTCATATATCTGCTGGAGGATCTGCCGGACAACCTCTATGTGGTCACTGTCAGTGGTGCGGATAAAACGTTCATGTGATATGTTATATTCCGGCCATATATCCTTGAAAAGTTTAGAAATATTGTCTGCATATGTTTTCGGATCCACTCCGGCGGCCTCTGCCGCCTTGACTATTTTGTCGCCGTGCTCGTCTGTGCCTGTGAGAAAAAAGGTCTTTTCCCCATTCATCCTGTGGTACCTGCGTGCGACGTCTGCGGCAATCGTGGTGTAGGTGTGTCCCAGGTGGGGCTTTGCATTAACGTAATAAATCGGTGTCGTGATATAAAAGGCTGATGTCATAGTTTAATAATTCCCGTTTGTATATTCCGCGTTCCCGGAGTCTTTATCAGACTGATCAGAAATGCCGCGGGTGTTTTCAGAATAACCATGGTGCTCGAAGGCAAGACAGCACATTAGCCTTCCGCATACCCCGGATATTTTGGTGGGATTAAGAGATAATCCCTGCTTTTTTGCCATCTTTATGGTCACGGGATCAAATTTTGTCATAAACGCTGAGCAGCAAAGTATCCTTCCGCACCTGCCGACGCCCCCGCATATTTTGGCCTGGTTGCGGATGCCTACCTGGCGCATCTCTATTTTTGTCCTGAACTGCCTGACCAGCAGTTTAACAAGTTTTCGAAAATCGACCCTTCCGTCAGCGGTAAAGAAAAAAGTAAGCTTGCTGCCGTCGAAATTGCTCTCCACTGAAAAAAGATGCATCTTAAGTTCAAGAGAGTCAATGCATTCCCTGCAGTAATCATAGGCCTTCTGTTCGATCTCCGCGTTTTTTTCCTGCTGATCGCGATCATCATCAGTTGCAGGCCGGTAGACCTTTTTTAGGGGCTGCCGGACGTTTTGAGCATCCACTGATTCGGGAGGAGTGGCAACCGTTCCGAAACCGAGCCCGTGCTCGGTTTCAACTATGACCTCATCTCCGGTTCTCAGCACATATGCCCCCCCGTTGAAATCATATATTTTTCCCGCCGGCTTGAATCTGATGCCGACGATTTTGACCGTATCTTTCCTGTCTGATCCTGATTCATCTGTATTCATAGTATTCACAAATCATTTCTGTCTATTTAAACGCCGTGTCAGCTTTTTATTGCGCCAGTTTTGCCAGCATGGCATCAAGTGCAAGCCTGGGGTTTGCATTTGCCGCAAGCGCGCTTTCCGCCCGGACAACAGCGTCTGATTTTTCAATTATCAATTCAAGGGGCATCCGCAGTGATGCGGTTTCCACATGCCCTCTGATATCCTGGTTGTAGATGCTTTCAGGGCTGCGCTGAAATACCGCAAGATCCCTGTACCAGTTCTTAAGGATTTCAAAAATGCCTTCCAGCTTGTCGCGGTTGGCGGCAAGCATTTCCGCAAAAGCGTACCTGAATGCCGCAGGCAGCTCAGGCAACTCAACAAGCAGATCAACAATAAAGTTTCGATAACTGATCCAGTCTGCCTGCCCCATGTCCAGGGCCCTGGCAAGGCTCCCGCGGGCAAGGGAGGCCGCAACCATCGCGTGATCCGGCTCAAGTCCCTGATGTGAAACAAGATAATCAGCAAGTTCGTTTTGCGGAATCGGATTGAACCTTATATGGCGGCATCTGGAGACAATGGTCGGCAGCAGATTCCCTGTGTCGGGTGCAATCAGAACGAAAATCGTTGAATAAGGGGGCTCTTCCAGAATTTTAAGGAGGCAGTTGCCGGCCTCCCTGTTCATGAGGTGAGCGTCCTCTACCAGTACAAACCTTGTGGTTTCTTCATCGGATTTCAGGGCAAGGCTGCCGTAGATCGCACGTATCCGATCAATGCGGATATAGCCCCCTGAAGGCTTTATCACATGTACGTCAGGATGCGTACCCCCGGTAATCTTTCTGCAGTTTCGGCAGGTGCCGCAGGCAGCAATTCCCGGGCCTGGCTTTTCATGATGCCGTGCATGAAGCTGTTTTTGCAAACCTGAACAGTTGCTGATCCTTGCAAGCTCCAGCGCAGCGGTTGCCTTGCCAACTCCGTGCTCACCTGTAAACAGGAGGGCATGCGGCAGCCTTTGGTTTACCAGGGCATTGCACAGCATTCCGGCAGGGCGCTGCTGTCCTATTAACGTGCTGAAACCGCCCACAGGGTCTGCCGCTTAGGCCTTTGCCTTTTGGTTTACCCGTTCCCGCAGTTCCTTGCCGCACTTGAAAAACGGCAGCTTCTTGGGCTGGATACGTACTTTTTCCCCGGTTTTGGGGTTTCTGCCCGTGTAGCTCTTGTAATTTTTTACAAAGAAGCTGCATAGCCCCCTGATCTCGATTCTTTCGTCGTTTACCAGGGCGTCTGACATGGAGTCAAAAAAGATCTGTACAATCTTTGCGGCATCTGACTTGGAAATATTGGCTTCCTTTTTAAGGGCTGATATCATTTCAAGTTTGTTCATTTTTCCTCCTGTATAATGTTGCCGTATTTTTTGTTATCCTTCTACTTAAACACAAATTTTTTATAAGTCAAGGGGTTATGTGTATTCATGCGCTTTTTTGAGGCGATTTTCTTATCTTTCGTCAAGGGTGTTTCCGAATTCGCCCAGGCCTGTGAGCTCAACCATGGCCATGTATTGCGTGTCATCCTCCTCGTCGAGCCAGGCCAGTTCCACTGCCCAGCACTGGGACTGGTAGCGCACCCCGAGGCCTTTTTCAATATCAGTCTCTGTTTCAAGGTTTCTTTCATAGTTTCCGAATAATGTCAGGTTCTTTGTTACAGGGGTTTTTGCGTAAAGATTCACGGTCTTGATCGAATCCCTGTCTTCCCTGCGAGTGTAACGGTATTCCGCCTTTAGTTCGTCGCCTCTTTGATCGTAGAGCCTTAATGAAAGGTTGCCGGTGTCAAGCTCGTTGTTCGCATGGTTCCAGGTGCCGTCTGCGCTTAAAGTGACCAGATCCGAGGGAGTCAGGTCCAGTTCTGCAAAAAGAGGCATCCACGCACTGTCCGGATCGCCCTTTTGGCGGAAATCATATGCCTGTTCTATGAAAAACCTGGCAAAACGGTTGTAAGTATAGCCGTTGCTGTTGTCTCCTTTGTTTCCGGGTTTGGAAGCCTTTGATGTAAAAAGGTGGGTAAAAGACAGGGAAATCCGGTTTTGCGCATCGATCCTGTCTGTCTGGTCAAACTTTGGAAACTCGGACTGATCTGTTTCAGGAATAAATCCGTAGTTCAGCCTGGGGATGACAACGTGCTTGATTTTTTCCACCCGGCCGGTGTCCACGGAAAAGACACGGTTGATGTCAGTGGTGAGGTCCGCCTCTATATCGAATAATTCCCTGTGCAGGTACCTGTCTCTGCCCTGACCGTGAAAATCCCGGTCGGCATCTATATACCATGCTGTATGGCGGAACCCGAATGACGGCTCAAAGCTGATAAATCTGCCTGCACGAAGCGGAAGATAAACCCGGGGGTGCATATCAAGGCGGTGGCCTGTGTGTCCTTTGCTCGTGTCTGCAGGCTCATCGCGCCTGTAAAAGTAAGTGTATCCTGAATCAAGGGAGCCGAACAGCAGGTCCGGGGTAATATCGTCTAAAACGGGCTGTTTAAGGGCGCTGTACTGAACGCGCGGCATCTGCTGCAGGGTGTCGTCTTTATCTTTGAGCCTTCGTTTTATTACATTGTCGTACCATACAAGGTCGGCGTTGACGCTCTGGTAAGACCAGGTACGGTTGATGTTTAACCGGTTGGTGCGCACAGGGTCGTTTTCATCATCTATGTCTCGTCCGAATTCCGAGCCGAAATAGTCGTCAGTGGATTCATGTCCCATGTATCCGTCTGAGAATTCACGGAGATAATCCTGGTCGCTTACAATGTCGAGATCCAGGTGCCCGGTTGTATCCCGGAAAAGCTCCTGGTCTGCCTTCATGCGTATCCAGTACCTGTCGTCATTGGGCCTTAGGACGTTGTCGTCATCATATCCCCAATCGTCGGTGGCATCTTCAGAGCCGTCATCAACTTTGCTGTCCCTGAAGCCGTCTGCCAGCAAAGTGCCTTTTGAGTTCTCCGAGAGCATGTATCTGTATTCAACTCCCAGTTTTTCCCCGCGTTTCTGCATGTGGTGATAATAAAAGGTGGCATCGGAGTTGTCCGATATTGCCCAGAAAAAGGGCTGTGCATATTCAGCGCCCTTTCTGCTGGAATATCCTGCCTGCGGCATGAGAAGGCCGGTCTGGCGCTGCAGTTTTACCGGGAACATGAACCACGGCACATAGATCATCGGAAGCCGCTTTGCCCAGAATGCGGCGTGAGTGGCGTAGCCGTAGCCCTCAATGGTGACGTCAACCTGTTTTCCGGTTATCTGCCAGTCAGGATAAAGGCCTTCACAGGAGGTAAGGGAGCCTTCGGTGATGTGGTAGGTGTTTTCACCGGTTTTTTCTATCCTGGAGCCCCTTATGCGGAAATTGTTTTCCGTTGTAAATACGCGTCCTTCAAAAAGGGTACCTGTTTCCTTTTCAAGATCAAGTTCGAGACTGCTGCCGCTCATGCGGTCGCCTTCGGAAACTAGCGTCACGCTGCCGGTGGCCGTGGCAGTCATATCTTTTCTGTCCAGCATGACATGATCTGCTGTAAGCCGCATCTGGTCACGTACGATTTCAACGTTTCCCGAAGCCGTGTAATTCGAGGTGTTGGAATCGTATTTGATGCTGTCTGCCTTGACTCTCCATTTCTGCCCGTTTTCTGTCGCCTGATCAAGGATTTCCTGGCAGTGTGACGGGAGAGCGGATGCCCACAAAACAAGGAACATTGCAGCCAGAAGGCAAAACGGTTTTAATAATCGCAATCCATACATTTGCAGTAACTTCAGCAGCCGGGTATAAGCGTGAAAGTTGACAGAACCGTAAAATCCCGCAGAATAAGAATACCTAAATTGAGCGAATAATAGCTTGATGCACGGATAAAATTCCAGTATAAAAAACCGGAAAATAAAAAATGTCAAGCCAATAAGTGCGAAAAGCGTTTGTAAATAAAGGATCTTGAAGGCAGGGGCCGAATGAAAAAGCGGTATGTCAGCCAGCTGAGCACAGGGGAATCAGTAAGCGATTTGTTTGTTTTGTCTGAAAAAAACCTTGGCCGCAAAAAAGACGGAGCCCCGTTTTTAAGCATTAAGCTTTCCGATAAGACGGGGCAAATCAGCGGGGTGGTCTGGGACAACGTGGAGCAGATCACATCCGGGACTTCAGCCGGCGATTTTGTCCGTGTCCAGGGCCTTGTCTCGGAATACAGGGGGGGCCTTCAGATGGTTGTAAAGTCAATGAAGGCGGAATCCGGCGATGTTGATCCTTCAGATTTTCTGCCTTCCACAAGCCGGGACCCTGAGCAGATGTTTCAGCGCTTGCAGGCCCTGGCCGCAACAATTGAGTCCGGCCCCCTGCGCGAGCTGCTGGACAAGTTCTGGCAGGACCCGCAATTCGTGAAGGATTTCAAGAAAGCCCCTGCTGCAAAAAAGATGCACCATGCGTGCATCGGGGGATTGCTTGAGCATACGCTTTCGCTTGCGCTCCTTGCCGACAGGGTGGCAGGTCATTACTCTGGCATTGACAGGGATATGCTTATTGCAGGAGCTATTCTGCATGACATAGGAAAGATCCGCGAATTCACCTATGATACCCGAATAGATTATTCCGACGAGGGAAGGCTCGTCAATCACATAGTCATCGGAATACGGATGATCGAGCAGAAAATGGAGGAACTGCCCTCCATTACAGCCAACAAGGCGCTTTTGCTGAAACATTTGATCATAAGCCATCACGGAACCAGGGAGTTCGGTTCTCCGGAGCCGCCGAAAACACTGGAAGCTGTCCTTTTGAACTACCTGGACGAAATTGACTCCAAAATAAACGGAATCCGTGAATTTATGGAAAACCAGGACCCGGCCGCAGAGTGGACGGGATATCACAAGCCGCTTGAGCGGTTTTTCTACAGAGGAAAGCCTGAGCCCCCGGCCTAGCAGGCATTCGGACTTTTGCGACATGTTTATAACACTGGAAGGAATAGAAGGCTCGGGAAAGTCCACCCAGATTCCCCGGATTTCTGAGCACCTTGAACGGCTCGGCCATACCTGCCTGGTTACCAAGGAACCCGGAGGAACAAAGGTCGGAGAGCAGATCCGGTCAATCCTGCTGGATCCCGGCAATACTGACCTTGATGCAATGGCTGAACTGCTTTTATACGAGGCCGACCGCGCCCAGCATGTAAACCGCGTGATCCGTCCCGCCCTGGAAACCGGCAAATCCGTTATATGTGACCGTTTCGCGGACTCCACGATTGCCTACCAGGGGGCGGCAAGAGGCATTTCCGCGGATTTCATAAAGGAAATAAACACGGTGGTGTTCGGCGGCCTGAAGCCTGATATAACTTTTCTGCTTGATCTGCCTCCTGAAGTGGGTCTATCCCGTGCATGGATGCAGATTGACTCTGGGCTGCGAAGGAAGGGGGAAAGCAGGTTTGAACAAGAACGCATAAGGTTCCACGAAAAAGTGCGGCAGGGATATCTTGCCCTGGCAGCAAATGAGCCCTGGCGTATTCGCGTGATTGACGCGCAGGGGACCCAGAACAGGGTTTCAGAGGAAATTGAAGCAGAGCTGGACCGTTTGCTTGACTGGTCCAGCCCTTGAGGATAAATCAATGACTTATTCCATACTCGATGCCATCGGCAATACTCCGATGGTTGAAATCAGAAGGCTTAACCCGAACCCGGCGGTCCGGATACTGGCCAAGCTCGAATACGTAAATCCGGGAGGATCCGTAAAGGACCGGCCGGCCCTTGCCATGATCGAGCAGGGAGAGAGTTCAGGCGAACTTACCCCGGACAAGACCGTTATAGAGGCCACAAGCGGCAATACCGGCATCGGCCTTGCGATGGTCTGCACGGTGAAGGGCTACAGGCTTTTACTTGCCATGTCCGATGCTGTTTCCATGGAACGTCGCAAGATACTGGCGGCCAGGGGTGCTGAAATCTTTCTCACCCCGGGCCATCTCGGCACTGACGGTGCGATTGAGGAAGTCTACCGCCTGGTCCGGGAAGATCCTGACCGATATTTCATGACAGACCAGTACAACAACCCCGCCAACTGGCAGGCGCATTATTCCGGAACCGCGGAAGAGATTATTACCCAGAGCGGCGGCGCGATTTCAAAGTTTATAGCCACCATGGGAACCACCGGAACCGTTATGGGATGTTCCCGGCGTTTGAGGCAATACGACAGAAACATCGAGATCATAGGGGTGGAGCCTTATCTGGGCCACAAGCTCCAGGGGCTTAAAAACCTCAAGGAGGCATACAGGCCCGAGATTTTCGAAAAGCGTTGGGTGGACAGGAAAATAAACATAGACGACGAGGAAGCATTTGAGATGACCCGTCGTCTGAGCCTTGAAGAAGGCATGTTCGTGGGAATGAGCAGCGGCGCGGCCATGGTTATAGCAGCCCGTGAAGCCGAGGCCATGTCAGAGGGTACCATTGTGGTGATATTTCCGGACAGCGGAGAGCGTTATCTCAGCACCCCGCTGTTTTCAGTGAAGAAAAAAGCGGAAATACAGCTTTTCAACACCCTTACCCGCTCCAAGGTTGCTTTTGATCCCATCCGAAGCGGAAGGGTCTCCATGTATACCTGCGGGCCCACGGCCAACAAGCGCATTCACCTCGGCGAGTGCAGGCGGTTCGTTTTCTCAGACCTGCTGTGCCGTTACCTGGCATTCAGGGATCTTGACGTCACTCACGTGATGAATATAACAGACATGGACGACAATACCATCCAGGGCTCGGAGGCTGCCGGACAGTCGCTTGCTGAATTCACAGACCATTACATAGAACTGTTTAAATCTGACCTGCAGGCTTTAAACATAGCACCCGCGGAAGCTTACCCGCGGGCAAGCGAGCATGTGACAGACATGGTGGAGCTTGCAAAGAAGCTTTATGACAAGGGCTTCGCCTACGAAAAGCTGAGATCTCTTTATTTTTCAATAGGCTCTTTTGACGAATACGGCAGGCTGTCAGGTATTGATATTGACAAGATAAAGCTCGGAGCAACCGTTGATCTCGACGAGTACGAAAAAGACAACCCCCGGGATTTCACCCTGCTCAAACGAGCAAGGCTCTCTGAGCTCAAACGCGGCATTTACGTCAAGACCAGGTGGGGCAATGTAAGGCCTTCCTGGCATATACAATGCGCGGCCATTTCCATGAAGCACCTGGGCGAGACCTATGATATCCACACAAGCACACGAGAGCTGGTTTTTCCTCATCATGAAAACGAACTTGCCATGGCAAAGGCTCTTACGGGAAAACCGCTTGCCAGGTACTGGGTGCACTGCGAGCAGGTCCTTGCGCAAGACGAAGACGGCAGTCAGCACGGTTCCGGGCTTCCAACACTCGGAGACCTGCAGGACAAAGGCTCCAGCCCGAGAGAGGTGCGGTTCTGGCTTATTACCGCCCATTACAGAAAGCCTCTTGTCTATGCTCCGGGAAAGCTGGATCAGGCAAAAAAGGCAATAAGGCGTATCGACGAATGCGTAAGGGCTTTATACGAGTCTGAAGAAGCCGGAAGAGAAAAATCAGGGGGCGAAGAAATAGATCAGATAGCCTATGATATCAGGCAGGGATTTATCAATGCCATGGATGACGATCTGAACATCCCCATGGCAATGGCTGCGGTCTTTAGAAAAATCAGGCAGATAAACGCCCTGGCAGCGGAAAATCGCCTGGGAGCTAAAGACGCACGAAAGATCCTGGACACTTTGGCAGAAATTGACCGGGTTCTCGGGGTTTTCGATTTTACCAGGAAACGTTATTCGCCTGAAATCGAGGCGTTGATAGAAGAGCGAAATAAAGCCCGCAGGAACAGAGATTTTGCAAGAGCAGACAAAATCCGTGAACAAATCAGGCAGGCAGGAATCGAAATAAAGGATGAAAAAATAGATAAATCATGAACAAACCTTCAGCTGCTTTTTTCCCGTTTACTTTTATCCCGCAGACCCTGGCAGGGGCTTGCCGGGCCCGCTTCGGCCCGGTTGTTGTATACCAGCCTGCGCCGGGGGCCACCTCCCAATCATTGAAGGAGCTTGAAAGTGAGGGCGAAATTGTCCTTCGTTACCCTGTTACAGGCGATGACCGCAGCCTGCTGCAACTTGCAGGCCAGTTTCAAAGCTGGGGCGGGATGCATGAGAAGGCCGCTGCTGCTGTAAAAAAAATGGCGGAAAACGGATTTTACAACCAGGAGTTTGCCCCGGAGATCCGCAATGAAATACTCAGGGGCGGACCAAAGGAACCGGAATCTGATCCGGGGCCGGTTTTTAATGCAAGGTTGTTTCTGCTTCTTGCCCAGCAATACGACAGGCAGACCGCAGAGCTGGAACAGGAGCTTTCACTGACTGACAGTGCTGCAAAGGATCTTTTTTCCGGCATAAAAGGAGGAATAGATGAGCATCCCGGTTTTTCCCCGGGTTTTTACGATTCGGCCAGAGCGCCTGATCCCGGAGGATACATGACTGAATCCAGGCTTCAGGCCTGGCGCCTCCTGCTGGATTCCGATCCGGATGCCCCTGATCTGCTGGTTACTTCAAGCCCTGCAGCAATAGGGGTCCTGCAGGAGTGGTATGATTCGATGTCTCCGGTTGATCCCTCATCCGGGCAGCTGCAGGCATATATGTCCGCGCGGAAGGACCCGGGTGACGGCTGCGATGCCCGATTTTTCATTATACGCAGCTGTAACCGCCTTGTGTGTCTTTTGACCTGGCCGCAGTAGAGCCGGAAAAATGATGTCATGTCCCTTGACTCGATTTGCCATTTGGTATATTCAATGAAATCTTGCGGTGAAAGCGCCACAGCAACAGGCTCCGTTATTATAAACACTTATTTTTCGACCAAGAGAAAGGAGATTCAAAATGGCTTTTAATCCTATCGTTGACGCTGAAAAATGCGAAGGATGCGAAGAGTGCGTAGAGGTTTGCCCGGTGGAAGTATTTGAAATCCAGGACGGCAAATCAGTCCCTGTGAACGCCGAGGAATGCCTGGGATGCGAAAGCTGCATTGAGGTGTGCGAACCCGGCGCGATTACAATTGAAGAAACATAGGCCGAATGCAGCCTGATTTTGTGCCCCGGTCGTTTTTTCCCGCGGCCGGGGCTTTTTTTCCGGGTTTTATAGCTTTGCGCTCCACGGCCGCAAGGCCTGGACAAATCACCAGAATTTTCTTCGCTTTTCTTTGCCGGTTAACAAAAAAAGTTTAAATTTGATGGCACCGCAAAAAGTCCAATATCTGCGTTACGTGCGATTCCTCAGAATTTCACGTACAGCTAAGTACGCTGCATTCTTCGGAATCGCACAAGCCTTGATCTTAAACTTTTTACGGCGCCATCTGAAAATGTACTTTTTACGAAACCGTCAAATTTCACATTTGCCAATTTCTCCTTCGGGATAGATCATGATTTTTCCGGAAATGGCGGTATTTCAGCAAAAACTT
>JBKHES010000029.1:0-22452 GCA_046540695.1 Desulfobacterales bacterium | reverse complement strand
ATGGTAACGTTATTTCATTTGCCTGAAATCGGAAAGGAAAGGCAAAATGTGGGGGTATTGTCGGTATGGTAAGACCCAAGCTGTTGGGGATTTGAGCGACAGGGCCTCCAGGGAATCCGTCGAATATTTGTTTTTTCGCTCCGGGAAGGACTTCGCCAAACAGGAAATAGTTGATGCTTTCGTAAAAAGTCGGTTTTCAGATGGTGCCGTAAAAAGTTCAAGATCAAGGCTTGCGCAATTTCGAAGAATGCAGCGTACTTATCCGTACGTGAAATTCTGAGAAATTGCGCGTAACGCAGATATTGGAGTTTTTACGGTGCCATCAATAGCTGGATGAAAAAGTGGAACTACCGTATTGTCCGCAGGAAACATGCCTGGAAAGCCCCCCAGACGGAGAAGGAAGTTGTCTCTTATTAGTACGGTATCCATGAGGCCTATTATGATAATTCCGGAAAAGGCGGCGCGATCACCGAAAACCCCTTGAACCCTTGGGGGGAAAACATCGAAAAGCTGCGCCATAGCTGGGCAAGGACGGCAGAAGCCTTTAATACGTCGGAGCCGGGGTTTTGCAGTTTCATCTTTCATATCTTGCGGCCAGTTCCTCAAAACGCTCCCTTATTCCCCTTCGTTCACGTTTCAGCAATTCGACGAGCTCATCTTCATTCCAGAAAAGTCCGCGTACCAGGATCTTGTCCCTGTAAAGAAGAATGCTGCGCCTGTATCGCAGGGCCGCAAAGCCGGCAGGCGGCAGCAGAGCAAGATATACGAGTATCCATTTCCAGTTCATTGATGCGCTATACCACAGCCAGAAGCCGAAACCGCCGTAGGCCAGTATGAATGCGAGAAAACCCAATCCGAAATATGCAAAAGCCCGGATGGCCTCATCTTTGGCCAGCCGGGCCGTAAACTTGGTAAAAAGGTAGGGCGCAATATTGTGCACCAGTCCGAAAAGGGCCACAGGGGCCATTACCAGTGCATATACTGTCATCCGCAGCCTGATGAGACGCTCTCTCACCGGCTCATCCAGAGAGCGTTTTTCCGTCCGCGTAAGCCTGGTCTGATGCAGGTGGTCCCGGTACCTGTCAACCCTCCTGCGAAGCGCAGAAACAATAGCAGGGTCATCCGCCGCGGCTTTTGCAAGGACTTCCGCCAGATGCTCCCGGTTTTTTATTCGCTTTTCCAGGGGATCAGATGCATCCTTTACCTCCGGGGTGTACCAATCAAGAATCCGCCAGACCAGGCGCTTCAGTAATGACTGCCGGCCTGTACCTGATCCTTCATGTCTACCTGCACCTGAGTTATCAGCAAAATCGCCGTATCCCATAACACCTGCCAGGTCATAGGCAAGCTCCCTGACCTGTTTGTCTTCAACATGCATGGTCTGGGCCCGCATCAACCTCTGAAGATCATCCGTGAGCTGACGCACCGCACCTGCCGGATCCTTCCGGTGCAGCTCAGCATAATCAGCCACACGGATAACAGGGCCGAACCGCAAAAGCACCTCTGACATGAAAAGCTCTCTGTGCTCGAAAGTTATCCCCACCGGAACGATTGTCAGGCCGAGCCTGTAATTGTTGCGCTCCTCTGCGCCGAGGGCCATTCTGGCGCCTCCGGTGCGGATCTCTGCAACCTGACCGACCGGAGAGTTTCTGCCCTCGGGAAACAGGCCGAGGCAGCCTCCCCTCTCAAAAAGTTCGTAAACCTTGTCAAAAACCGCCTCATTTCGCTTGCCGTAGTCTTTCTCCTCTTGTGCCCTGTACACGGGAATTGCACCCATGGCAAGGAGCAGAGAGCCCAGCACCCTGTTTTTAAACAGGCTGCTTCTCACCAGGAAATGAATCTGTCTGCGGGTGTGTATGGCAAGCAGTATGGCATCTAGAACAGATGCGGGATGATTTGCAGCCAGGATGACAGGGCCTGATTCAGGGATGCGTTCAAGGTGCAGGCAGCGAACCCCGGTAAAATAAAGATGGCTGAAAGTCCTTAAAATCCAGACAATGACACTGTAAAGCTTCATTAAAAAACCACGCAAACAAGATTAAAACAAGCCGGTCATTACCATGCCTGCAGAATGTGCCTTATTTGTTTTCTATTAAACAAATTTTAGAAGATCCGCCGGAACAAGTCAATCCTGAATCCGGATCTTTACCAATCAGCATTAAACAAGGCTTTATGGAAAAGTGTTTACATGGATCCCCAAATATTCTAAAAGGATTTCCATGGCAAACGCGAAGTCTGGATAGCTTAAGCGGTAAAACCCCGGGGAATTCACGGCCGTCCCGGAAAAACTGGCCGCAGCAACAGGCAGGCCTGCAGAAAGCATCCCGATGGCAGAGCCGGGCGCCGCCATCCCGGTACACACGCCCCGGGAGCGTTTTTATTGCAATGGCCCCGGAATAACAAAAAGCGCCGTGGTTTGCCTAAAATAAAATTTCTGCTTATAATTATACTATGAACAAGACAGCCCTGCAAATAGCAAACAGAATCCAGGATCTTTTTGAGAGCGGGATCCGGCTCGGAAGCGACGTGATCCACTACATCGAGTCAGTGGCAGGAGCCGCGGGCGCCGACGGCCTGATCGGTTTTCTTGAAGACGAAGATAACTGCGACAGCCAGAGCTTATACCAGCTTATATTCTATCCGGAAGAACGTGATCAGCTCCTTTTTGAACCTCTGCTGGAAGCCGGTTCAATAAGCCGGCAGGACCTGCGGGACATTGAAAGGCACCTGGCTTCGGAAAAAATCCTGACCAGGCTGATTTTCCCGGATGAAACAACTACCCCGAAAATCCGAATCCCTGAAGACACTCTTTGCATGTATATCCGCAGACTCAACCTGGAACGCAGGATCCCTGAGGAAGTGGCCGAAGCAATCAGTTTGCACGCAGCCGGTCACCATCTTGGACTCAGGCTCAGGGTCAGGCTCAGAAACTCCAGGTTCGGCTTCGGCGACAACGTAGTTTCCTTTCTGTGCAGTTATTTAAAGCGCATGCCAGTGAACTCGGAACACGACATTGAGCAGGCATCCTGGATGATTGATTTCCTTGATCAGGCTGGTGCAAAAACGGATATTTACGCGGCGCTCATGGAGGAAAAGCACCGGACCGCGGAAATGATAAGGCAGGCAGCCAGCAGCGAAAGGCGCCTTACGACGCAGCCGGTGGAAGCCCTTATAATGCAGGGCGTGAGTATCCCCTGCATATCCGCTGATGAAGCCAGGGAAAGGATAAACACCATAGACCGCATTGCTCTGGCGGTATTCGGCAAGACCGAAGCAGTGGAGTCTGACTCACCCTTAAACCTCGGGGTTTTCAACGCGCGAGACCACATGGACAGTGTAATCAGGATACTGTCCTGACTCCGGTTTTTTTTAGTTGCAGCCTATCGCATCTCCATTACGTTTTCAACCTCTTGTTCCGCCCTGTCGGCAAGGGAGGTGCCGTCTGAGATAGCCGCTGCCTTCTTATAGGCATTTACTGCCTTGTTGTACTCGTGGGCCCTCGTGTATGCCCGGCCCAAATCCATGTAGAACGGCGCCGCTTCAGGGGCTTTATCCACTGCGCGCTCCAGCTTTCTTATGGCCTTGCGCATGTCCCCGGTTGCAAGATAAACTCTGCCCAGCCCGTTCAGAGCCCTTGGATAATCAGGCTTCATTTCCAGGGCTTCCAGGTAGTGCTGCTCAGCCTTGTGATAGTCTCCCTTTCTGTAATAGACATATCCCAGATTGCTCAGGGGATAATGAGGAGTCATGTACAGCAGGTCTTCTGAAACCTCTTCATAGCATTCTATTGCCTTGCCCCAATTCTCCATGGCTACATAGGCTGAGCCCAGATTATTTCGTGCGGCTGAATACTCCTCTTCGTTTAACTCTATTGCTTTTTTAAAGTGTTCAACCGCTTTTTCAGGCCTGTCTTTTGCCAGATATGTCAACCCCAGGTCGTTATGAACATAGGGGTCATCAGGGTTCATCTGTTCAGCTTTCAGAAGCTCGCGAAGCGCCCTTGTATAATTACCCTCTGCCATGTGTGCTTCTCCGAGGTTTCTGGAAGAAGCGGCCTTCTGCTCCTGCGGGTCAGGCCCTTTATTGCCGGCGCAGCCGCCCAGAAAAACAAAAACCAGAGCACATGCCATTATTCTCAATGCAGTATCGGATTTCATCATGGTATTTCCTTTTGATGTTTTACCGGCGCAGCCTTATCACCTTAACCCCCGCATCCTCGTGCAGGTAATCAACAAGGGCGTCCGCAAGCCTTGCCTGAGTTACCAGCAAACCGCCTCCGCCATTGTTTTCAGCAGATGTTAAAAGCCACCCCGGAATCTGAACAGATGTATTGTATATCCGCGGGCGATCCGCAGTCCAGAACATCGGGTCCTTTTCCAAATCAACCGGCAGGACGCCTGCAAGCGAGTCAAGCAGGGTTTCAACATCCTGCGCGTCTTCTATCTGAAGGACCCTGAATCCGCTTTCTTCTATGGAGGCCACTGCATCCCCTTTCAGGCTGCCGTAGTCAACGATTACCTCCGACTGATCCCCGTTTGAAAGCATTGCAACAGATGCCTTTACCTGAAAGCCGCCATAGGGAAAAGATATCTCTACTTTATCGTGATATCGCAAACCGAGCATTTCCCCTGCTGCCTCCACCAGCTTTTCAGGGCTGCCGGCTTCTACTGCAGGCAAGTTTCTGTCAGAAGTATTGCGTCTCGGCTCTCTTAAAACCCAGCCGGATCTATCGTCTTTTTCCACCCATTCCCTGAGTTCGATGTCATGGCGGGAAACATAGTCCGAAACCGCCGGGGGGGTCCGCATTTCAGGCTCGGATACGATGTTTAAACAGACCCTTGAGTCCTCTTTTTTTATGCTATTATATATGAATCTGCCGCGCACTGCAACTGAAACCCCGTTGCCGTCTATGTCCATGCGTTTTTCGTATCCCCGGGGATCAATTGCGTTTATCAGCTTTTCCAGGACCGTTAAAAGTTCCGGGTCGGCCGGGACAAAAACCACTTCCATATCCTCCCAGTAATCCTGGATAATCATCTGTTCGCGCGGCGACAACGCCTTTTGCCTGGTAAAAAGCAGTTTTTTGCCGTTGTCCAGCTCAATAACCGGGCTGCGGGAAAGCTCCAGGCGAAAATCTCTTCCCTGCTTTTTCGGGAAAAAATAATGCCCTTCATCTATAATCTCTGCATCCACGATTTCTGCCGCGGTTTCAAACACTGAAAGATCTTTGAACCACTGCACCGGTAAAGGTAAGTTAGCTGATTTACCACTTTTTTCCTCTTCTTTTGCATCTTTTTGGTTTTCCTTTTCCGCTGCATCCATGGAGGTATCATTCATGACTTGATTATGCCCTGCAAGGAGCTGTTCTGTCATCTCCTCATCCGGCTGATCATTATCCTTTCGGTCTTCAAAAAGACTGCCATACCACGGCCGGTTCTGGATATCAGGGTCGGGAAGCCGGATTTCGCTTCCCGCCCTGATTTTACCAAGGTCTTCTATGTCGGGATTCAGCTTCCTGAAAAGCTCAAGGCCCCGTTCATATGACTCTGTTCCGTATTCACCGAACCGCTCTGCTATCAGGCGCGAAACCCAGTCACCGTATTTGACCCTGTAGACCTCTGAATTGCTCTTCAGGGCGCGGGGCAGATTGGTTATGGTAATAACAGGGATGCTTACCTTGCCGCTCTCCTGGCCCTCCAGTGTGCCTGGCGGAATTATACGCAGGGGAATCAGTATTTTCTCAAGGGGATAAATCCTGTCTATATCCCCCACGTCAGGATTGATATGCTTGAAAATTTCAAGAAATTTCGGAAAGTCCTTGTGCGCGATGTCGCCGCGCTGCTTTAAAATCCTTATAACATAGTCATCTTCCTGAACAACGTAGGGATCGCAGAGCACATCCTTTTCCCTGAAGGATCTTACCTCGTAGTCCTTTTCATAGAAGGCTGCACTGACCAGCAACGGCAGGCTGACAACCACGAAGGCCGTAATCCAGATACACAAGCGGTAACAGCCGGGCAGACAACTGTCTTTCATCCGGGTCATACCTTTTTAAGATCAAGCTTGCCGGCAATTTCTTCTGCTGTACGCCTGACGAAAACCTCCAGTGACTCTCCTGAAAGGGGCCTGCCGGGCTGGGGAACCTGCTTGAGATCCCGGGGATGAACCAGTTCCGGGGTGTTAATCAGCTCATCTTTAGGAGTAACCCCGTATTCCTCCGGAAACCGGTTTTCAAAGTACATCTGCTGAAAATCCGCGAATTTCAGGGCATGAGCCGTGGAATCAAGCACGGCGCTTTCATTCTCGCCTATTTTTCCGGATGCTTTAGCCGCAGCCAGGCCGGCAAGGCACTCCCCTCCGTGGGTGCAGACCACGTGGCCGTTTCTATTGGCCCTCAGCTGCCAGTCCATAATATCCTGCTCAGAAACCTGCACCACGAAAACTTTCCGGCCGCCTGCGCGCCTGTTGTATTCCGAGACCAGCCGGATCACCCGGGGCATGGAAACAGGGTTTCCTATCATGGCGGCCTGGGCAACGCTGGGCCTGACCTGAACCGCCTCGAATTTTCTTTTCTGCGGATCAGGCTCCAGAAAATAGCTGTAAACCGGGTTGGCGTGTTCCGACTGAACCCCTATGATCCCCGGGAGTTCTTCTATTATTCCGAGATCCTGCAGTTTTAAAAATCCGCTCATTATGGCGGTTATATTGCCGGCATTGCCGATGGGGGCCAGCACGGAAATACCCCTCATATCGTATTCAAACCCCTGGGCGATTTCAAAGGAATAAGATTCCTGGCCAAGGATGCGCCATGCGTTCTTGGAATTTAAAAGCGCAACATTGTAATTTTCAGACAGGTGTTCCACTATTTTCATGCAGTCGTCAAACACCCCCGGGATTTCAAAAACCATTGCCCCGCTGCCCAGGGGCTGGGATAGCTGCTGGGGCGTGACCCGCTTGTGCGGCAGAAGCACTGCGGATTTTACATCCGGATGGAGGAAAGAAGCATAAAGCGAGGCCGCGGCGGAAGTATCCCCTGTGGATGCGCATACCGCAAGCACATCTGATACATGGCCCTGCTGGAGCAGATATCTTATATAGCTAAGGGCGCTTGCCATCCCCCTGTCCTTGAAAGAGGCGCTCGGGTTCTGGCCGTCGTTTTTAAAATAAAACCTGCAGCCCGCTTTGGACTGCAGGCGGGCATTGGCCTCCACCACCGGTGTGTGGCCCTCGCCCAGCCAGACAATCGATTTCAGGGGAAGAACCGGCCCGATGAGCTCATGATACCTGTAGATCCCGCTTAAGGCCGGGATATTGAGCATCCTGCGGTAATCAAAAATCCTGCGCCACGTGCTGCCGGCAATCTTTTTCAACCTGCCGAAATCAGCATCATAGATCAGCAAAACATTGCCGCATTCCGGGCAGATATACAGCAGGTTGCGGATGCCGAACTCCTGGCCGCACTCAAGGCATCGGTAGATAAGCTTTCCCGCTGGCTGAGGGATCAGATGGGATCTTATGTCTTCTGGAAAATCTTCGGGTTTCAAAACGATATGGTTTCCCTGCCGCCCATGTAAGGACGCAGCGCAGCCGGAATGACAACGCTGCCGTCTGACTGTTGGCAATTTTCAAGCAACGCGGCCAGTGTACGGCCCACCGCCAGCCCTGAACCGTTTAAGGTGTGGACCAGCTCGGTCTTTTTTTTGTCTTTGGGTCTGTAGCGTATACCCGCCCTGCGCGCCTGGAAGGACTCGAAATTGCTGCAGGAGGAAATTTCCCGGTATTTTTCCTGCGCCGGCATCCACACCTCGATATCGTAGGTTTTTGCTGAGGCAAAACCCATGTCCCCTGTGCACAGCAGGACCACCCGGTAAGGCAGCTCAAGGCGCTGCAGGACCTTTTCTGCATCAGCGAGCAGCCCTTCGAGCTCCTCGTAGGAATTTTCAGGGGATGCGAACTTTACGAGCTCTACTTTATTAAATTGATGCTGACGGATCAAGCCCCTGGTATCTTTTCCGTAGGACCCGGCCTCCGCCCTGAAACACGGGGTGTAGGCAACATAGCGGACAGGAAGCCAGTCCTCTTCCATGATTTCTTCCTGGTGGATATTTGTAACCGGAACCTCGGCGGTTGGAATCAGAAAATAATCACTGTCTTCGAGCTTGAAAAGATCTTCCTCGAACTTGGGAAGCTGGCCGGTGCAGGTCATGCTGTGGCGGTTTACGATAAAGGGGGGCAGAACCTCCCTGTAGCCGTGCTCATTTATGTGCAGATCAAGCATGAAACTGATCAGCGCGCGCTCAAGCAAAGCCCCCGCTCCCATATAAAGCGGAAACCTTGCGCCAGCTATTTTCGCTGCCCGCTCAAAATCAAGGATTCCCAGGTTTTCCCCCAGGGTCCAGTGAGGCTGCGGCTCGAAATCAAACTCAGGCACGACCCCGGATTTTCTCACCAGGGTGTTTTCTGAATCATCCCTGCCCTCGGGAACACTGGGGTGAGGAACATTGGGGATACTGAACATGATTCCGCTTATTCGCTCTTCAAAATCAGCCAGCTGCTTTTCCAGCTCCTTTATCCTTGAACCTGCCTCCCGCATCTCGGCAATCATGTCGTCTGCGTTTTCTCCGCTTTTCTTCATGGCCGCGATTTCGTCCGAAACCACGTTGCGCCGGTGCCGGAGCTGCTCAAGCTCGTTTAAAATCCTGCGCCGCTCCGCGTCCGCATGCTCAAAATCGGACAGGTCCGCAGTCTCGCCCCGCTTTTCAAGGGCATTTTTCACTGCGGACAAATTTTGCCTCATGTACTTGATTTCCAGCATAGAATACCTATATTAAGCAGTTAAAATAAAAGGGAATTTTTGTGCAAAAACTTTGCAAAAATACCACGGCCGCCGTGATTCGTCAATGATTATTGCAAATTGCACGGGTTTAGGTTATAGTTATTTTGCGCTGCCGGATTTGGAGAATCGTCATGGAAGATGCCAGAGATAAAAAACTTAAACTTCGCAGGGAAGTCGAATCCCGTGTGGCCGAATTGGCTGAACCGGACCTTGAGGCAAAAAAGGCCCTCATTCGTGATCAGTTGTTCGGATTCGCCAATTTCAAGGAAGCAGACACAGTTTTTTTCTACGCCGGCAGCGGTGATAAAGAAACTGCAAAAAGCATTGCCGCCTACTGCATGGATAACGGCAAAGACCTGGTAGTTCCGCTTTTCGGCCAACAGCAGCCCGCAAACCCGGGGCTGTTTAAAATAAGCAGCCTTGACGCGGACACGCGTGAGGGGCCGCAAGGGGCTCTGGAGCCGGACCCGGAGCGCTGCAAGCCAATGCCATTTAAAAGTGTCGATATTGCCGTGGTTCCCGGAGTTGCATTTGACGAAAAGGGAGCAAGACTGGGAAGCGGCGCCGGCCGTTACGACCGGCTGGTTCCCATGCTGCCCAACACAGCGCGCAAGGTGGCACTGGCCATGGAGGAACAGATAGTATCTTCAATTCCCATGGAATCCCACGACAAGTACGTGGATATAATTATCACAGAAAAACGAATTATTTATAAAATATAAGCCTTCATGAAACCAGTTGTAGCAATCGCAGGACCGCCCAATGCCGGCAAATCCACCCTATTCAACCGCCTGACCCGCTCCAGATCCGCCCTTGTGGACGATGTTCCGGGCGTGACCAGAGACCGGATATGCGCCGCGGCCTCCTGGGACGAAGTGGAATTCGACCTGATTGATACAGGCGGATTTTTCATTCACGACAAAGACGAGTTCGCGGAAAAAACTCACCAGCAGATCAGAAGAGCAATCGCGGATGCGGACGCGGTGATCCTGCTTTTCGACGGAGCGCATGGAATTTCCGCATACGACAGGGACCTGGCGGACCTTGTGCGCGAATTCGATATTCCTGTTTTCTGCGCGGTAAACAAAATCGACAACCCGGAAAGACAAGACAATCTCCACGATTTTTACTCCCTGGGCACAGACCGGCTCTACCCCGTGTCCGCAAGCCACGGCCACGGGATCACTGCCCTGCTCGACGATCTGGCGGCATGCCTGCCCCGGAGCGGAAAGCAGGCTTCTACCGAGCCCGTAAAGATGGCAGTGATCGGGCGTCCCAACGTCGGCAAGTCCTCCCTTGTCAACCGGATCCTCGGCGAGGACCGCATAATAGTAAGCAGGAGCGCGGGCACGACAAGGGATGCCATTGACACGCCCTGCGAGGTAAACGGAAGGCCCTACCTGCTCATTGACACCGCCGGGGTGCGCCGCAAGGCAAGGGTCAGCGAAAAGCTGGAAAAATACGCCGTGGGCAAGGCCCTGGAAAGCCTGGAGCGCTGCGATATAGCCCTTATAATGCTCGATGCCGAGGCGGGAATAACCGAACAGGACGTAAGGATCGCGGGATACGCATATGAAAAGGGGCGCGCCTGCATATTTCTTTTAAACAAATGGGACCTGGTGGAAAAAAACGACAAGGTATTTACCAGGATCAAGGAAGAAATAAGGTACAGGGCGGGATACCTGAATTTTGCGCCCGTATTGACTGTATCCGCGCTCACCGGCAGGCGTGTGGGCAAGATATTTGAGTTTGCAGACGCGGTTTATGCCCAGTACTGCCGCAGAATCCCCACAGGCCCGTTAAACCGCATAATAGAATCCGCCACCGAGCGCACAGAACCCTCCATGCACCGCGGAAAGCGTCTTAAATTCTACTACGCAGCCCAGACCGGCATAAAGCCCCCCACATTTGTATGTTTTGTCAACTACCCGGAAGGGGTACATTTTTCATACCAGCGCTATCTCGTAAACAGGATCCGCGAATCCGCAGAACTCGACATGGTGCCGGTCAGGCTCTGGTTGAGAAAACGCGGGGAAAGCGGGCAGCGCAGACCGAAAAAAAAGAAAAAACCGGCGAAAGCCAGATAAAAAACAAAAAAACACGAAATCCGAATATCAAATTCTCAAAACCACGCGGTTGTGCTTTTGACTTTCATATTTTGACCATTCGATATTTTCTTGGATTTCGTGTTTCGGACCTGCTTAATAATTCTTCTGCCAGGGGTGCGCCGATTGGACCTGTTTGATTATAATGCACAAAAAACCTCAGGGGATGAAAGGCCCCTGGCGGACCGCATGCGGCCGGCTGACCTGGATGAATTCATAGGCCAGCAGCACGCAGTTGGCCCGGGCTCGCTGATCCGCAACGCTGTTGAAAACGACCGCCTGTTTTCCATGATTCTGTGGGGGCCGCCCGGCAGCGGCAAAACCACGCTTGCAAGGATTGTTGCCGCACGGACCAGATGCCATTTTGTGCAGTTTTCAGCGGTTCTCACGGGCGTAAAAGACATAAGGGCGGTAATTGACACAGCTGAAAATCAGAGAAAGTTTCACGGAAAACGCACCATTCTTTTCGTGGATGAAATCCACCGCTTCAACAAATCCCAGCAGGACGCATTCCTTCACCACGTGGAAAGCGGGCTCATCACGCTCATAGGCGCCACCACGGAAAACCCCTCCTTCGAGGTCATCTCCGCGCTGCTGTCGAGATGCAGGGTGATCACCCTGAACAGGCTTGCAGACGAAGAGGTGAAAACGCTAATACATCGCGCCCTTGAAGACAGCAGGCGAGGCGTGGGCGATACAGGTCTCGGGATCTCGGATGAGGCGGCAGACCATATTGTCTCGGTCTCGGACGGAGACGCAAGGGCCGCGTTAAACGCCCTTGAAATTACGGCCATGGATCTTGCAGGCACGCAAGAAGCCCCGGACAGCCCGGCGGAAATACGGCTGGAAAACGTTGAAAACGCCCTTCAGCGAAAATCCTTTTCCTATGACAAGTCAGGAGAGGAGCACTACAATCTTATTTCCGCCTTTCACAAGAGCCTGCGCGGAAGTGATCCTGACGCTGCTCTCTACTGGCTTGCCCGGATGATAGCCGCCGGGGAGGATCCTTTTTATATAGCCAGGCGAATGGTGCGGTTTGCATCCGAGGATATCGGCAACGCGGATCCAGGGGCCCTTTCAGTCAGCATGGACGCAATGGAGGCTTACAGGTTCCTGGGATCACCCGAGGGAGACCTTTCTCTTGCCCAGGCAGCAGTGTATCTGGCAACCGCTCCCAAGAGCAACAGCGTATATGCAGCATGGGGCAGGGCCAGGGAAGCGGTTGAAAAAACCGGATCCCTGCCGGTGCCGCATCACATAAGAAACGCCCCCACGAGGCTGATGAAGGACCTGGGCTACGGCAGCGGCTATAAATACGCCCATGATTACAAAAATGCATTTGCGCCCCAGGATCATCTTCCTGAAAAACTGAAAGACACCCTGTTTTACCATCCCACCGACCGGGGTGACGAAAAGCTTATCAAACAGCGGCTGGACAAATGGCGGGAACTGAAAAAAAGATCATGACCATCACTGTGGGCCTGCCTGCAAGCGGCAAAACCGTGTGGGCAAGGCGGGCCGGATTCGACAGGATGGTTTCCCTGGATGACTGGAGGGAAAAGCTCTGGGGTGACAGAAACATCCAGAACGGCCCCGGAGGCTTTGACCTGATTTTAGCCCTGCACAACATGGAGATAGAAGAAGCCATAAAAAAAGGCAAAAGCGTGGTGATCCACAACACCAACATATTGCGCAAACACCGCCGCCCGCTTGTTGAAATGGCCCGCAAGGCCGGCTACAGGGTCAGGATAGTATATTTCGAAGTCCCGGTAGAAGTATGCCGCCAGAGAAACAGGGACAGAAAAAATCCTGTTGCAGACGAGGTAATAGACGACTTTGCCGCCCGCCTGGAAGTACCCGATCACACGGAGGCTGACTGCATTGTCCGGTATTCCAACGTTGTATAGGACGCCGGCATGCCGGCGTCCTATTTTTTCGGAGACAGCTGGTTTGTTCGGATGCCGAAAACGGCAAGCTTGATCCAGGCCAGCCCCAGGCGCAGCATTGCCACATCATCTTTTCCGAGTTTAACCCTCACGTCCGGCTTTACCCTGAATCTGGAAAGAAAGCTGCTTTCGAGCACGAACCGTCGGAACTCGTCTACGTTGTAGGCGGCCATGAAAGCCATTTTGGCCTTCTGCCCGCAAGGGCCCTCGCCGCCCCAGGGATCCCGGGTAAACAGCCCCATGATTTCCGCCCATTCAACTGCCATTTGATTGTAAAACCCCGCTCCCTGCTCGGATTCCCAGGACCTGACAGTCCACTGGCGGTCCTGCTCCGGGCCCCTGCAGAAATCGGGCGGCCTGAAATAATGAAGAAGCTTCGGCCTTCCCTCCTCGAAATACACTGCCTGCTCCACCGGGTATGCACGGCAGGTCTGGGGCCTGTCTGAATAAATCGTGCAGCCCTCATCGGTCAGAAAAACACAGGTCTTTTCAGGGTTTTGCGCCATGGCCAGCAAAACATGCGGGAAATGGCTTTGCTCGCGAAGAATCACGTGAGTATACCCGTCTATAAAATCGCCTGAGGATATCTCCAGGCGGTTTTTAAGCCGGATCACGTCATAAGGGTAAAGATAAAGATTCAGGTTGCGGCAGCACTGATTAAAGCACTCCACCCCCGGGTGACAGCCAAAGGAAAAGCGTTCGTTTTCATCAAGGGGGCGGCCGGGTATATCTGCATCACTTGCATTGATATGTTTCATGAACTCTCGACCTCATTGCATAATATCATGTGGGCAACTGTTTTTCTGGACTTGCCTGAAATGCCAAGGATTCCTTTGAGCTCTCTTTCAAGTGCAGACATCTGCATGTAAAAACCGGTCCTGTCAAAAGAGACATAAGGCAGATGACCGCACCGTGACGCAAATTCATGGCATCCCTGGCCGAATATCATTTTTGGCCTGCCCGGCGGAGCAAGCTCATGGGGAAGCCCGTGAAGCCTGCAGATCATGGGGCGCGCAGCGTACAGGGCACACCACCCCGATTCATTGACCGGACACATCATGCGAAAGGGGGTCTCATCGCCGACAGACTCCCTGTGGTCCAGGGCTTTTACGTATTTTTCAGCCCTGGATCTGATCTCTTCGCGCCTTGATTCTTCGAGTTCGGCAAAACTTTTCCGCAGGTAGATGTATTCCAGGAAGGTATGATGATAAAACCTGGAATGGCAGCAGTTGTCGCTGCAGCCTGTGCACTCGAACCCGTAGCGCGAGGCTGCGCTGTCATATTCGCTGTCCATTTCCCTGTACAGTGTCTCAAGGCTTTTTATCACCCTCTGCAGGGACTGATCAAAGGCAAGCCTGTCCACTGAAACCATCAGTTATCCTCCCTATACAAGGGGAACCGGCACGAAAATATCATTGTACAGGTTTAGCACGTAGCGGTCTGTCATGCTGGCAATATAGTCGCAGATAATGCGCTCGGTCGGAAAACTGCTGAAATACGCAGAGTTCATCTCCATGGCGCTCATGTGGTCTCTTAGATGCTCAGGGTTGTTTAAAAAGTGGGTGTAGGTTTCGGTTATGATCTTTTTTGCCTTGATGAACTCCGCGTGCACTTTTCCGGAGCGGTATACGTTTTCGTAGAGAAACTGCCGCAAAACGCTCATGGCGGAAAAAACGCCCTCGGAAAACCCGAGTTCAAAATTTCCGTCCGTTGCCCGGCTCGAATATATAAGATCCCGGATCATCGTGGTTGCCCTCTGAGCATGAGTGCTTCCGAGTACTTTGACGCAGGTTTCAGGGATCCTTGACTTTGAGATCACGCCGCTTCGCACCGCGTCATCAAGGTCGTGGTTCAGGTACGCGATAATGTCTGCAAATCGCACTATCCTGCCTTCAACCGTGGATGCCATTTCTCCGGGGTCTGCGGGGATTATATCGCCGAATCCCTTGGAATGCTTTAAAATTCCGTCTCTTACCTCGTGGGTGAGGTTCAGCCCGGAGCCGTTTCTCTCCAGGACATCGACCACACGAAGGCTCTGGTCGCTGTGGTTGAAATCCTGGGAAAATATCTCCTTTAAGCCTGATTCCCCGGCGTGGCCGAACGGGGTGTGGCCCAGGTCATGGCCGAGGGCGACTGCTTCGGCAAGGTCTTCGTTCAGACACAGCGCCCGACTTATGGTACGGGCAACTTCAGCCACCTCAAGGGTGTGGGTGAGCCTGGTGCGGTAATGGTCTCCCAGGGGAGACAGAAACACCTGGGTTTTATGCTTTAACCTCCTGAAAGCATTGGAGAAGACTATTCTGTCCCTGTCCTGCTGAAACACCGTGCGAACCGGGCACTGCTCCTCGGGCCGCAGACGTCCCATAGACTGCGACGCCCGAACCCCGTAAGGGGATATAAAGGAGTCCTCTCTTTTTTCAAAATCCTGCCTTATGTTCATTGTGCCGCGATTCCAAAGCATTATATACACCAGAGTAAAAACAAAAGTTTTAAACCCAGTGCAATGAAACTGCACTTGAAATAAACAGATAATATCTCACATTCCGGAAGACTTGTAAAGAAGCCAAAAATAGCTTCAGCAATTTCCGGTGAAGAATTATCAGGTTGTTGTTATGCAGTTTTAATCTTATCGAAATCGGGATCGGGACCGGGATCGATACCGGTTTCCATCAAACCACGAAAAAACCGGCCCCTGACACGACCGCCCCTTCGGGATTTACCTGAAAAGATTCATGTTGGGAGAGGAACTTCTCGCGGGATTGGAGGAGAAAAACTCCTTTACCGCCCTGCGGGCACCCTCTATATCGGACGCCCTTCTTACCATGGAGGCAAACCTGTGGCCGTAGGTGAAATTTGCCGCAAAATAGCCGATCCATTTCCTGTAACGGCGCAGCGCAAACACGGGGTCAAAATGTTTTTCCAGCAGTTCTGTCATGCGAAGGGCGCACTGGGGATATATTTCGTCTCCTGGTGCGAACCCCGCGGACCATCGGGCAAATATCCAGGGCCTGGCAATAGCCATTCTTCCCACTGCCACACCGTCGCAGCCGGTTGTTTCAAGCATTCTCACGCAGTCTTGCTGTGAAAACACCTCGCCGTTTCCGAACACAGGCACTTTTACAGCCTCTTTCACTGCACGGATATGATCCCATTTCGGCGGCCTCGACCGCCTGTCAGGCGCAACCCTGGGGTGAAGAACCAAAGCGTCCGCGCCTTCACCGGCAAGCCTGGCTGCAAGCTCCGCCGCAGGACCGGCCGAATCAGTCCACCCTGTCCTGAATTTTACGGTTACCGGTATGGATACTGCGCGCCTGACCGCGGAAACAATCTGCCCGGCTTTTTCATGATCCCGCAGCAGCGCAGCTCCTGCGCCCTGCTTGCATATTGCCGCCACTGAGCAACCCATGTTTATGTCCACCCCGAAAAAACCCTCTGACTCTATGCGCGCCGCAGAACGAGCCATTGCCCCGGGATCCGACCCGAAAATCTGGCATGAAAGATGCGGCAGTTCCCTGTCGCGCCAGCGGAAAACGGGCGAGACTCTTGGGTTTTCCACGGGCAGGGCCTTTGCACTGCACATCTCGGTAAACATCAGCCCGAATCCGCCGTATTCAGCAGCAAGCTCCCTGAAGGCAACATGGGTAAGTCCGGCCATGGGTGCAATCAAAAGCCCAGGGGCCAACTCTCTGCCCCGGATATTTATACGGCGGTTTATCTGCGGGATCAAATTCCTCTCTCCAGTGCGCCTCCACCCTCATAGCAGGCGGCCTCAGGCAGCCTGCTTAAGGGGGGCCGGGAAAAAGACAGGGAATAAATTCGAAATTCGAATGACCGAAATTGATGCAGTCGCATTATGATTTATCTCCCTGCAACGGTCAAACCTTTCCGGACCCGCCAGCACAGGTGCGGGCTTTGAATATTAATTAACAGCATTGTCTCCCGTCAGCCGGGGCCTGGCATCTTTTAATGAGCTGCCGATGAAAAGCATACCACGCATTTACTGAAAATATAAGAATCTTCCCGGAAAACCAGGGTTCACGAAAGGATTTGTTGACCGGAAGCAACGAGAGTAAAAAAACCGGCGGGAAGAAATGATTTCCCGCCGGCTGCCTTGTTTACCGGCAACGCCTCCCGGAGTTGCCGTGCCAGTCGCGGCCGCGGTCACCGTAGCGATCATTGCCGGAATAGGCCTGGTAATTCTGCGCCTTGGACCGGATCTGCTCTCTTATCTGAGATATTTCCCGCTGAAGCTCGGAAGCCCGTTCCGCATCCGGGTTTTCCCGGGCCATCAGGGCCTGATACTCGCCGCGCTTTCCGGCAAGCTCGTCGCGGAGATCAGCGGTTTCCTCCATAAAGGCCTGGCTCTGGGGACCCATGTTTGCGCAGTAGCCGGGGCCGCCGCCCCAGCCTCCACGCTGGCCCCCGCCCCCTGGTCCTGCCCATGCGGCAGTTGCAATGAGTCCGACGGTTGCGATTAATGCCAGCACGATCAATGCCTTTTTGTGTCTCATTTTTTCTCCTCCTTTAAATTTTATAATGTTTGCAGCCCGTGAAAATCAGCCTTTTTGACAAACAATAAAGCAATCCGCGTGCCAGGTTTGCATAATTTACATAATTTATTGATTTGAAAGGATAAAACAAAAATCAAAGACCTGCAGAATATGAAATCTTGCCGGACCTGGCCGGAGGTTGTATATATCTTTTACACACAGTGTGAAAAAAATAGCCGCACCCTGCATAGCCTGCGCCCGCATCCTTGACAATGACAGGGGGAAATTTTCATGCATGCCGGGGCACAAAACTTGCAGATACATTTTGAATTCAACTTATTAAAAACGGCAATCAGGTTTTTCAAAAAATCATGAAAACAAAAAATTTCACCCCATACGTTTCTCCCTGGATGATTGTAGGCGCGGCGGCAATCCTGCTCGCAGTGCTGGTGGCCATGGCGGTAAACAACTACAACAGGGAAAAACGCTACATGGCCCAGATTCTTCTGGAAAAGGGATCCGCACTGATCAAGTCCTTTGAGGCCGGCACCAGGACCGGAATGCGTGCCATGGGCTGGGGGGAGCGCCAGATACAGCAGCTTATCGAGGAGATGGCAGACCAGGCGGATGTGCTTTACATAACAGTAACAGACACCACCGGACACATCCTGGCCCACAGCGATCCTGACAGAGTCGGCGGAAGCCTTGAAAACGAAATCAAGGCAGACCAGGCAGACTCCGACGGGGAGGAAAAGTGGAGGCTTACAAAGACCAAATCCGGCAACCCGGCATTCGAGGTTTACGGGTTTTTCAACCCCTACGGCCGCGGCTCAGGACACATGCACCGGACAAACCCCATGGGACAAATGGGCGGTCGCGGCATGCATACACCAGGGAGCGGCGGTGAATGGTGTTCGCCCGGCGGCAGCGGGGAAGACCAGCAGATGATCTTTATAGGCTTTGACCGAAGCCCTTTTATAGAGGCAAGGCAGCAGGATTTCAGAATCACCGCGGTGATTTCATCCGTGGTTGTGGTCCTGGGTTTTGCAGGGTTTACAACCATGCTTGTGGCCCGCCGCTACAGGACAACCAGGCGGCGACTGCAGGACACCAGCGCAATTGCAGACGAAGTTGTCTCGGGACTGCCCGCGGGGCTTATCGTAACAGACAGCCCGGGCAACATAATACTTGCAAACCCTGCAGCAGAATCAATCACCGGGCTGACTGCAGAAGATATCCGCGGCAGACCCGCCAGAGAAGTACTTCCAGAAAACCTGTCTGAACTGGTGGACCCTGACGATGCCGGGGCACGCATCATGGAAAAGGAACTGGAATGCAGTTTCAGCGACAACCGGCAGGTCCCGCTGAGTGTGAGTTCAACGGGAATAATAAACGAGGAGGGCGTATTTATAGGCAGCCTTGTTATCTTCAGGGACCTGACGGAAATCAAGGCCCTGCGCCAGGAGATGCAGAGAAAGGAAAAACTTGCTGCCATAGGCGGGCTGGCCGCGGGAATTGCCCATGAAATAAGAAATCCCCTGAGCTCGGTCAAGGGCATGGCAACCTATTTCAAAAACAGGTTTACAGAGGATCCGGATGCAAGCCAGGCCGCAGAGGTCATGGTCCAGGAAACCGAAAGGTTAAACCGCGTTATAAACGAGCTGCTGGAATTCGCCCGCCCCCCGCAGATAAATGCCAGAGCCTCAGACATAAACCAGGTAATTGACCACTCCATAAAACTGATCCGCCAGGATGCCGAAGGCCAGGGCGTTGAGTTGGATGTAAAAAAGGCAGAGGATCTGCCTGCTACGTACATAGATCCTGACAGATTCGTCCAGTGCCTGCTCAACCTGTACCTGAACGCAATACAGGCCATGGAAGGCGGGGGAAGGATCACCGCAGAAACGGCCCTTTCAGCAGAAGGCTCAATCATGGTGAGGATCTCGGATACCGGCCCGGGAATTTCCAGGGAGGATCTCAGCCGTATATTTGACCCGTATTTTACCACCAAGCCCGCGGGCACGGGCCTGGGCCTTGCAATTGTCCACAAGATAATAGAAGATCACGGAGGACGGATTACTGTAAACAGCACGCCGGGGCAAGGGACTGTGTTTTCCGTTTACCTGGCAGCCGCCGGGCAGCAACAGGATCAAGAGGAATAGAAAATGGAAAAAGGGCAAAAACCCGCAATACTCGTGGTGGATGATGATGCCGGCCATAGGACCACGCTGAAAACTGTGCTCAAAAGCTGGAATTACAGCATAAGCGAGGCAGAAGACGGCCGGGCCGCGGTTGACATGGCAAAAAACACCCCTTTCGACCTGATTCTCATGGATGTCCGCATGGCGATAATGGGCGGCATAGACGCGCTGGTGGAAATAAAGTCCTATAACCCGGCCATCCCGATTATCATAATGACCGCTTACTCCTCGGTGGACTCTGCAGTGGAGGCCATGAAGGCCGGTGCATACGATTACCTGACCAAGCCTCTGGACTTTGACGAGTTAAAACTCACAATCGAGCGGGCGCTGGAGCATACAAGGTTGAGGGATGAAAACAAAAGCTTAAAGGACCAGCTCAGGACGCTTTCAGACACCAGGAAGATAGTGGCCACAAGCCCCGAGATGAAATCCCTGCTGGAGATGGTTGCAGCCATTGCCCCTTCAGAGGCCACGGTGCTTGTCACCGGCCCCAGCGGCACGGGAAAGGAACTCATCGCAAGGGCGATCCACGCAAACAGCAGCCGCAGCAGCGGAAATCTGGTAACTGTAAACTGCGCCGCTTTGACGGAAACTCTTCTGGAATCCGAGCTTTTCGGCCACGAAAAAGGCGCATTCACAGGCGCGGACAGGCGCAGGGAGGGAAGATTCGTCCAGGCTGACAAAGGCACCCTGTTTTTGGATGAAGTCGGCGAGATGTCCATGGCAATGCAGGCAAAGCTTCTGCGCGTGCTCCAGGACGGCGAAATCCAGCGGGTGGGCGGGGAAACGCCGGTTTCGGTTGACGTGCGGATTATTGCCGCCACCAACAAGGACCTTTCGCAAATGGTTGCACAAGGCGGTTTCCGCGAAGACCTTTTTTACCGGTTAAACGTGGTAAATATCCACGTGCCGCCCCTTTGCGAGCGGACCGACGACATACCCGCGCTTGCCCAGCATTTCGTAAACCATTATGCTGAAAAAAACAGAAAAAAAATCAAGGGATTCACCCCGCAGGCCATGGACCGGCTGCTTAAACACTCCTGGCCGGGCAACGTCCGGGAGCTGGAAAACATGGTGGAACGCGCGGTGATACTGTCTCCCGGCGGATACATCACTGAAAAGGACCTTCCCTTAAACATTTCAAGAACGGATGAACGGGCCTCTCAGGCGGCCGCCGCTGAGGACGCCGGCACTGGTGATGCGGGATCATCGCTTGATGAAATCGAAAAATCCGCAATCGTCCGATCCCTCAAAAAGGCTGAGGGAAACAAGAGCGAGGCCGCCCGCCTGCTTGGAATCACCAGGCGCACCCTTTACAACAAGCTTGAAAAATACGGCATTGAATAAAAGGCTGTGGGACTGGATGAAAAACACAGGGCTATGTAAGAAGCTCCCAGGGAAGTACAAGGCCGGTATCGGTTTTTGAAGCGACATTGAGCGCTCTTGAGGTCAGGAGCGAAAAAACTGATCCCGGGCAAAAACTTTATTGAAGCCGCCCGCGGCATCCGGGCTGCCGCGGGCTTTAACTCAGGCCTTTGCAGGTGCGGCCTTGTCGCCTGCAATGTCTTTGGCAAAAAGGTTCATGCCCTTTTTCATGGCACAGAAATCACCGCACATGGTGCAGGTTTCATCTTTTTCAGGAGCCCTTGAATTCCGGATTTTTGCGGCTTCATCCGGAAACATCAGAAGGCTTTCCAGGTTTTGCCACTGCGAGTCCCGCCTGTACAAGGCCGCCATTTTTTCACCCTCCCTGCGTTCCGGATATTTTGCGATATCCCCTACCCGGGCTGCCAGACGGGTGGCGCGCACTCCCTGCCTGACGTCTTCTGCATTGGGCAGAGCCAGGTGCTCTGCAGGGGTTATGTAGCAGATAAGATCCGCCCCGTAGCGTGCCGAGCTGGCCGCCCCTATGGCGGCGGTGATATGATCGTATCCAGCCCCGGTATCCGCCGGAATCGGTCCCAGCACGTAATAGGGCGCATTGCCTGACATTCGCTTTTCAAGCATTATGTTGCCCTCGATTTCATCCATGGGAACATGGCCCGGCCCCTCCACCATCATCTGGCATCCCATGTCGCGCCCTAGTTCGGCTAGTTCGCAGTTTATGACCATTTCGGCAACCTGTGCCCGGTCGTGGCTGTCATGGATGGCCCCCGCCCGGATGCCGTTTCCAAGGGAAAGCACTGCATCATATTTTTTCATCAGGCCGCAGACCCGGTCAAACTGCTCGTATAAAGGATTTTCCTTTCCGGTTTTCTCCATCCATGACACCATGAACGTGCCGCCCTTGGAGGCCAGACCTCCGTACCGGAATTTCTGCTTTCGCAGCCGCTCTATGGTATAGCGGTTGACCCCGCAGTGAATGGCCATGAAACTCAGCCCGTCTGCAAGCTGCTGTTCTATTAGGTCAAAAAGATACTCAGGATCAAGAGTTGTGGGGTCCCCGGTTTTTCTGATTGTATCATGAAAGGCCTGGTACAGTGGAACGTTTCCAACAGGCAGATCAGTGCTCTGTATAACCGCCCTGCGGATCGCATCAAGATCTCCGGCAGCAGACAGCTCCATGAGAGTGTCAGCGCCTTCTGCTTCGGCAACCCGGGCCTTTTTTACTTCCAGGTCAATGTCGCAGATATCAGAGGAAGTGCCTATTGAGGCATTGACCTTGGTGGCAAGCCCCCTGCCTATGCCTGCTGCCTTCTGGCATGTGCGCCCCGGATTGTTGGGGATTACTATTTCTCCGGCAGCCACGCCTCTTACGATCTGTTCCACAGGAAGGTTTTCGTTTCCTGCCACCTGCCTCATCTGTGGTGTCACAAGGTTTTTCCTTGCACTTTCAAGCTGTGTTTTCATGAATCGCTCCTTTTCTTGGTTTCA
>JBKHES010000028.1:0-22523 GCA_046540695.1 Desulfobacterales bacterium | reverse complement strand
GCAGGCCGGAAAACAGTTGCAGTTTTGCAAGTGCCATGTTAGATTTTTTGATTACTTTTTTATAATTTGTAACAGGGCGGATTCCGGGTTTTTAAGTGACGCATCCAGCCCTTGATTATCAACCTTTAGCCATGAAATTTTTAAAATGAAAGCTTTGCTGGCATTAGAAGACGGCAGGGCGTTTGCCTGCCGCAGTTTCACCGGCCACGGGGAGGCCTCGGGGGAGGTGGTGTTTAACACCGGCATGACCGGGTACCAGGAAATTCTAACGGATCCGTCCTACCGCGGGCAGCTGGTGGCGATGACCTATCCTCTGGTGGGAAATTACGGGGTGAACCCGCATGACGTAGAGTCAGACAGGGTTCAGGTGGCGGCCTTTGTAATAAGGGAATACCAGGAAAATTACAGCAACTTCAGGGCCACGGGCAGCCTTGCTGACTACCTGAAGGGCCATGGTGTCATGGGTGTCGACGAGATAGACACCCGGGCTCTTACCCGCCATATCAGGCAGGCCGGCGCAATGCGGGCTTTTGTGTCCACCCGCGACCTGGACCCGGAATCCCTGAGCCGGCGGGCCGCGCAAATTCCGGCCATGGCGGGCCAGGACCTTGTAAAGTATGTTACAACGAAAAAGCCCTATTTCTGGAAAAACAACAGCCCGCAGCCCTGTACGCAGGAGCTCCTGGACCGGGGTCCCTGGGATCCAGAAAGCCGTAGGCTCCGTGTGGTCGCACTTGACTACGGTGTAAAGTACAATATTCTGCGGTGCCTGGAAAACTCGGGATGCCAGGTGCTGGTGATGCCCGGGGGCACTGACGCCGAACAGGTCAAAAAACTCGCCCCTGACGGCATATTTTTATCAAACGGCCCGGGTGACCCCGAGCCGCTTTTCTACGCAGTGAAAACAGTAAGGGAGCTTATAGGCCATAAGCCTGTTTTCGGGATATGCCTGGGAATCCAGCTTCTCGGGCAGGCACTCGGGGGAAAGACGTTTAAGCTTAAATTCGGCCACCACGGGGTCAACCAGCCGGTGCAGCATCTTGCAACAGGAAGGGTGGAAATCACCTCCCAGAACCACGGGTTCGCGGTTGATCCGGATACCCTTGATTCAAATGCGGTGGAAATCACTCACATGAACCTAAACGACAATACCCTGGAAGGCTTCCGCCACAGGCAGTATCCCCTGTTTACTGTCCAGTACCACCCCGAGGCTGCCCCGGGGCCCCATGATTCCGGCTACCTGTTTGACCAGTTTGCCGGCATGATGAAAGATCAAAGCTAACCATGGCTGGAAAAAATCAGAACCGGACGCTTATTTTTCCCCGGAGAAGCTTATACTTAATATTTTGGAATCATGAATTATGCCGAAGCGTACAGACATTAACAAGATCCTGATCATAGGCGCCGGCCCGATTATCATAAGCCAGGCCTGCGAATTCGATTATTCCGGCACCCAGGCCTGCAAGGCCTTAAAGGAGGAAGGCTACACAGTGGTCCTTGTCAACTCCAATCCGGCAACCATAATGACCGATCCGGAGACCGCGGACAGGACCTATGTGGAGCCTGTTACCCCGGATGCCGTGGAGATGATAATTGAAAAGGAGCGGCCGGATGCCATCCTTCCCACGCTTGGGGGGCAGACGGGGTTGAATACCGCGGTTGCACTTTCTGAATCCGGGGTTCTTGAAAAATACGGGGTGGAGATGATCGGAGCCCGCCTGGATGCCATACACAAGGCTGAAGACAGGGAACGGTTCTGCCGGGCCATGGAAAAGATAAACCTTCGTATTCCCAGAAGCGGCATTGCCACTGACATGGAGGCGGCCCGCAGCATTGCCGGAGACATCGGCTATCCGGTTATAGTGCGGCCTGCTTTCACCCTTGGCGGCACCGGCGGGGGAGTGGCCTACAATCCTGACGATCTGGAAAACATAGCCTCTTCCGGCCTGGATGCCAGCATGATCAGCCAGGTTATGATCGAGGAATCAGTGCTGGGATGGAAAGAATACGAACTCGAGGTGATGCGAGATAAAAACGACAATGTCGTTATAGTCTGCTCCATTGAAAACGTTGACCCCATGGGCGTTCATACAGGAGACAGCATTACCGTGGCCCCGGCCCAGACCCTGACTGATGCCGAATACCAGGTAATGCGCGACGCGTCCATTGCAATCCTTCGCGAAATAGGCGTGGACACAGGCGGCTCCAACGTGCAGTTCGCTGTCAACCCGCAGGACGGGGAGTTAATAGTAGTGGAGATGAACCCGCGGGTGTCGAGGAGTTCGGCCCTGGCCTCAAAGGCAACAGGCTTTCCCATTGCCAAGATTGCCGCCAAACTGGCAGTGGGCTACACACTGGATGAACTTCCCAATGACATTACCGCAAAGACAGTTGCCTCGTTTGAACCGGCCCTGGACTACTGCGTGGTCAAGATCCCCCGCTGGACATTTGAGAAGTTTCCGGAGGCGGAAGACGAGCTTACCACCTCCATGCGCTCGGTGGGCGAAACCATGGCCATAGGCCGGGCCTTCAGGGAGGCGCTGCAAAAGGGCCTGAGATCCCTTGAAATCGGCCGTCACGGGTTCGGAGCAGACGGCAGGGACGAGGAAGGCCCGGAAAACCAGCAGCTTTCCATGCAGGATATCGAGCAGATGCTTGCAAAACCCACGAGCAGGCGTATTTTCTACCTTCACCAGGCTCTTTTCGCAGGCATGACTGTTGAGGCCGTATACGAGCTCACGGGAATTGATCCGTGGTTTCTCCACCAGTTCGCCAGGCTCGTTGAAACTGAAAAAAGGCTCGGGGAAAGCGGCGGAGAGATTGCACTTGATGTTTTGAAAAGGGCCAAGGCAGACGGGTTTTCGGATTTTCAGATCGGCCGTATAACCGGCCTGGGCGCACCGCGGATAAGCGATATGAGAAAGCAGGCCGGCCTGCGCCCCGTATACAAGCTTGTGGACACCTGCGCCGCGGAATTTGAGGCTGCAACCCCCTATTACTATTCCACCTATGAGCAGGAAGACGAGGCCAGGGTTTCTCCGGGCAAAAAGATCATGATCCTTGGCGGGGGCCCCAACCGAATCGGCCAGGGCATCGAGTTTGACTACTGCTGCGTTCATGCCTCTTTTGCCTTAAAAGAGCTGGGGGTTGAAAGCATAATGGTCAATTCCAACCCGGAAACCGTTTCCACTGACTATGATACCTCTGACAAGCTTTATTTCGAGCCCCTGACTCACGAAGATGTCCTGCATATAGTTGAAAAGGAAAAGCCCGACGGCGTGATAGTCCAGTTCGGGGGCCAGACCCCCCTGAACCTTGCAATGGACCTTCTCGCCTCGGGAGTGCCGGTGATAGGAACCAGCCCGGAGAGCATCGAGCGCGCAGAGGACCGCAAGCATTTCCAGGCCATGCTAAACAAGCTGGGACTTATGCAGCCGCCAAACGGAACTGCCCGCTCGGTAAAAGAGGCCTTGGAGGAAGCCGGGCGCATAGGATATCCGGTGATAGTCAGGCCTTCATATGTTCTCGGCGGCCGTGCCATGAAAATCGTCTACAATGACCAGGAGATGGACAACTACACACGGCTTGCCATCGTGGCTTCACCTGAATACCCGGTGCTCATCGACAAGTTCCTGGAAGATGCAGTGGAAGTGGATGTGGACGCGGTATCTGACGGTAACATGACCGTAATAGGCGGAATCATGGAGCATATTGAGGCCGCTGGAGTCCATTCCGGGGATTCGGCATGCGTGCTCCCCCCTTACTCCCTGCAGCCGGGGGAAATACAGGAGATCACTGAGGCAACAAAGGCCATGGCAATTGAGTTAAACGTGATAGGGCTGATGAACGTCCAGTATGCAATCAAGGACGGCAGGCTCTACGTGCTCGAGGTCAACCCCCGTGCGTCTCGTACCGTGCCGTTTGTGAGCAAGGCCACTGGCGTGCCCCTTGCCCGCCTTGCAACCAAGGTGATGCTCGGCCGCAGCCTTTCGGATCTGGGATTCACCGACCAGATCCACCCAGCCCACATCTCTGTAAAAGAAGCAGTGCTGCCCTTTGACAGGTTCCCTGAGGCGGATACCCTGCTGGGGCCTGAAATGAAATCCACAGGAGAGGTTATGGGAATTGACACGGATTTCGGCCGTGCGTATGCCAAGTCTCAGATCGCGGCCGGCCAGCGGCTGCCGACCAGGGGCGCGGTATTTATAAGCGTCCAGGACGGGGACAAGAATTCCGTGCTCCCCGTGGCTAAACAGTTTGCAGAAATCGGGTTTGAAATCATGGCCACCAGGGGCACCAGAAGGTTTTTTGCAGAAAACGGAATCGAAAGCACGGAGATCAGCAAGGTGTCCGCAGGCAGGCCGCACGTTGTGGACGCAATAATGAACAGGGAAATCCAGCTTGTCATAAATACAGGAACCGGCGACAGGACAAGGCGCGACGGCTACATGATCCGCAGGGCTGCTCTGAAGTTCAACATACCATATGCAACCACCATTGCATGTGCCAGGGCAATGGCCCGCGGCATATCAGCATTAAAGGACAGGGCCCTGTCAGTGGCCCCGCTGCAGCAATATCACCGGGAGGGGTAATATTGCCGGGCTATCTTGGATTTCGCGTATTAATGATTATTTTTCATTTGCCTGCGGGACCGAAGCTGATCCCGCAAAACACAAAAGTGAACATATGAAATGAATCATCAGGACGAGATAGATCCCCGCCCGCGTGAATCATGCGGCATTTTCGGCATTCACCGCCATCCAGAGGCAGCCCGCCTGGCCTTTTTCGGGCTGTATGCCCTGCAGCACCGCGGGCAGGAAAGTGCCGGGATTGCAGTTGTACAGGATGAGCACATAGACAGCTACAAGGGCATGGGGCTTGTGCCGGAGGTTTTCAACGACCGTATACTGGAGTCCCTGACGTGCGACTGCAGCGCCATAGGCCATGTGCGGTATTCCACCACCGGAGATTCCGTTCTTGAAAACGCGCAGCCGTTTGTGGTCAAACACAGGGGCAGGTCCTACGGGGTGGCGCACAACGGAAACCTTGTAAACGCACATAACCTGAAGCAGGAGCTTGAAGAAGAAGGCTCGATATTTCAGACCACCATGGACAGCGAGGTTTTTCTGCACCTGTTTGTAAAAAACCTCAGGCACGGTTTTGAGCAGGCGCTTGTCAATGCTGTTTCAAGGCTCCAGGGCGCATACTGCTTTACAGTTCTCACCAGCAGGGGGGAGGTGGTGGGCATAAAGGATCCCAACGGCTTCAGGCCGCTTTGCCTTGGAAAATTAAATGCTCATTACGTGCTGGCATCAGAGAGCTGCGCACTGGACCTGCTCGGTGCTGAATTCGTTCGGGAGCTGGAGCCGGGCGAAATCGTGATAATAGATGACAGCGGCGTGAGAAGCATATTCCCCCATGAATCAACCGCCAGGACTTTCTGCATCTTCGAGTACATATATTTTGCCAGGCCTGACAGCACAATATACGGCAAGAACGTGTATCTGACCCGCAAGGCCCACGGCAGGCAGCTTGCCCGCGAGGCCCCGGTTGATGCGGACCTTGTAATGCCGTTTCCGGATTCGGGCAATTACGCGGCCCTGGGATACTCCGAGGAGTCCGGGATTCCTTTTGACCTCGGCATGATACGCAATCACTACGTGGGCCGGACGTTTATACAGCCCACCCAGACCATGCGCGATTTCGGCGTTCGCATGAAGCTCAACCCGGTCAAGGAGCTGCTTGCCGGAAAAGATATTATAATCATAGAGGACTCCATCATAAGGGGCACCACCGCCCGCACCAGGGTCAAGGCCCTGCGGGAGCTGGGGGTCAAACGCGTGCACATGCGGGTTAGCTGTCCGCCGCACATGTACCCCTGCCATTACGGAATAGATTTTTCAACCAAGGGCGAGCTTATTGCGGCAAGCAAGACCGTTGAAGAGCTCAGGGATTATCTGGGCCTGGATTCCCTTTATTATCTGAGCATTGAAGGTCTCATGGAGTCAACCGGTCAGGGGGCGCGGGAAAATAATTTCTGCAAGGCTTGCTTTGACGGATGTTATCCTGTATCATTTGACGAAAGTGTAACAAAAAGCTGCATGGAAAATTACCAGCGGGTATTGGAAAATGATTGAATCCAAATACTTAAAGGATAATGTCCAGAACATCCAGCGGCTCATGGCCATCCCGGGTTTAAAGGAGTTTGAGACAAGAAACCTTGCAAAGCTGCTCAGGCTAAGCAAAATCCGGGAATACGAGGACGGGGAATTAATAATCAGGGAAGGCGACAATGATCCCTGGCTTTATTTTCTGCTTTCCGGCCGGCTTATTATAAAAAAGCAGGGCGTGGAGATAGGGCGAATCACAGAGGTTGGCGAGATATTCGGCGAGATGCGGATAATAGACAGCCTCACGCGGTCTGCATCAGTGTATGCAGATGGCCAGACCCTGTGCCTGTGCGTTGACACCTCTGCCAAGGGCCGCCTGTCTAGTTCCTCGCAGCGCGACGAAAGGCTGGATTTTCTTTTACTTCTTTACCGGATTTTTGCAGAATACATGTCCATCCGCCTGAGAGCCACAAATGATGAGCTTTTTAAGGCCAAAACAGAGATAGAGAATTTAAGGCAGTACTACCAGAAGTCCTAGCTTGTATTCCCCCGCCGGTATCCCGCTGCCCCGGAATCTTATGAATCATGAAAAAAACCGTCTCCTTTGCCAAAAACGCAGTCAATGTCTTTTTCCATATAACCACCAGATGCAATCTCAAGTGTGCCCACTGCTACATTAATCCAGGACAGCACGGGGACCGGACTCTTGACTCTGAAACAGTGAATGAGTGGCTGGCTCTTTTCTGCAAGCCGGGCAAATCCGCAAACCTTATACTTCTGGGCGGCGAGCCGACACTGCACCATGATCTTGCAGGGATAGTGAAGGCAGCCAGGCAGATAGGCTACGGTTCTGTCACCATTGATACCAACGGGTACCTGTTTCATGACATACTCGACAGGGTAACACCTGCGGAGGTTGACTATTTCAGTTTCAGCCTGGACGGGGCCACTGAAGCCACGAATGACAGCATCCGGGGTGAAGGCTGTTATGCCGCATGCACCCGGGGGATAAGGCAGGCGGTGGAAAAGGGGTTTTCTGCAAGCGTTATCTACACAGTCAGCGGGCAGAACCTGCATGAACTTGCAGGCATGCCCCGGATCTTGTCGCAGCTCGGAGTCAGCAGGTTTTTCATACAGGTAATAGGCATTCGCGGAAGATCCGCTGAGCCCGGAAAAAATGACCTGCAGTTAAATCGCGGGCAGTGGGAGGAAAAAGTTTTGCCTGTGGCACGAAAGGTTGCAGAAAGCGGCATCACCGTCACATATCCCAGGGTGTTTCTGGAGCCGGACGAGGTCTTCGAATGTGCCGGCAGGGTTGCGGAAAACTATTTCATATTTCCAAACGGCCGGGTTTATCAGTGCCCCCTGTGCGAGGACTATCCCTTGCACAGCATGCAGATACAAGACGGCCGCCTTTGCCGTACAGCAGGGATCAATGAATCAGACCTGTTTTGCCTGGATATCCCCGAGGGATGCGTTATCAACAAGCTGGTACAGGGCGGCAACATATCCTACAACCCGGACGGAAAACCCATCAGGAAAATAGCCTGCTGCCTGCTCAAAGATGAAATCCCCGCCAGTTAAAACCCGGGAAACAGGAACCAGGTTTGGGCATAGTAATCATATTGTCAAAAATCCCTGTTATGCTATATTTAGATAAAAGCGTCTGCCGGACGCAGCCTTCCTTCCAAAGCAAAAAGGGCCGGGCATATGAGCATGGGCAAGAAGAGCTTTGTGGTCGACACCAACGTCATCCTTCATGACAGTTCCTGTATCACCCATTTTGAGGAACACGACATTGTTATCCCGATTTCAGTGCTGGAGGAACTCGACCAGTTCAAAAAGGGAAACGAGGTCTTAAACTTTCATGCCAGGGATTTTCTGCGCACCCTGGACAGCTTAAGCGGGGACAAGCTGTTTGACAGGGGCGTGAGAATATCCCCTGATGCAGGCAGGATTTCGGTGAAGCTCGAGCCTGAATTCCATCCTGACCTGTCGTTGAACTTTTCCAGCCACAAGCAGGATCACAGAATTTTAAACACCGCGTATCAGCTCGCAAGACAGGAGCCTGACACGGAAGTCATCCTGGTTACAAAGGACGTCAACCTCAGGATGAAGGCAAAGGCAGTGGGCCTGATGGCCCAGGACTATACAAGCGACCATGTCAGAGACATCAACAGCCTTTATTCAGGAAAGCGGGTAGCTGAATCAATACCTTTGGAAATGATAGACCGGTTTTACCGGGATCCTTTTGAAGTGCCTGTTTCGGAAATTCATATAGCGCCGCCGCCCTTGTCAAACGAGTACCTGATTTTAAGAAACGGCAAAAAGTCGGCCCTGGCGCGCTACGAACCGGAAACGGAAATGCTGCAGAGGGTAAACAGGGGCTCTGCCTACAGCATTTTTCCGCGCAACGCAGAGCAGACCTTTGCGTTAAATGCCCTGCTCGACCCTGATATTCACCTGGTCAGCCTCACGGGAAAGGCAGGCACGGGAAAAACGCTTCTGGCTCTTGCATCTGCACTGGAGACAAAGCGCTCCTACCGCCAGATATTCATGGCAAGGCCTGTTGTTCCGCTGAGCAACCGGGACATGGGCTATCTTCCCGGCGACATCCCGGCCAAGCTCGACCCCTACATGCAGCCGCTATACGATAATCTTTCGGTCATCCAGAACCAGTTTTCCGAAAACGAGGCCTCCCACCAGCAGATAAGCCAGATGCTGGATGCAGACAAGCTGGTGATTGCCCCGCTTTCCTACATCCGGGGAAGAAGCCTGGTGAAAATTTTCTTTATAGTCGACGAGGCCCAGAACCTGACCCCCCATGAAATAAAGACAATTATCACGCGCTCGGGCGAGGGCACCAAGATTGTTTTCACCGGCGACATCTTCCAGATAGATCATCCCTATCTCGACACCCTGTCAAACGGACTGAGCTTTCTTATAGAAAAGATGCAGGGACAGCGCCGCTTTGCCCACATCTCCCTTGAAAAGGGCGAGCGCTCTGAACTGGCCGAACTTGCGAGCGATCTTCTGTAGGTTTTCTGCCTCTGCAATCAATTTTCCGCAGGCAAAGGCAGATTTGCATCACACGTTAAAGCGGAAATTTATGATATCGCCGTCTTTAACCTCGTAGGTCTTTCCTTCCAGCCTGAGGGTGGCTTTTTTCTTTGCCGCGGCCATTGAGCCTGCGGCCATATAATCCTCATATGAGATTACCTCGGCCCTTATAAAGCCCTTTTCAATGTCCGAATGAATCTGCCCGGCCGCCTCCACTGCGGTTGTGCCGCGCTTTATGGTCCAGGCGCGGACCTCGTCTTCGCCGACTGTAAAAAAGGATATAAGCCCCAGTATCTCGTAGGATGCCCTGATAACCCGGTCGGTTGCAGAGGCTGAAATGTTGAATTCCCCGAGCAGTTCGGCTGCCTCTTCGTGTGTCATCCTGGCAAGTTCATGCTCCAGCTTGCCGCGGATCACCATGCAGCTCTCTTTTGAAACCCCTTCGGAAAGAGCAGGTACTGATTCGTCTTCATCCTCGTTGTTGAACAAAACAAGTATCGGCTTGGCAGACATCAGCCCGTAGCCCCTTAAAAGGCGTGATTCTGAAATTTCCGGAAACCTGCGAAGAGGGATCTCCCGGTTCAGGGCATCCCTGCATTTTTCAAGCAGAGCCTTTTCATCCTTGTCTATTGGCCTGCCTTTTTTTCCTTCCAGCTGCATCCGCTCCAGGCGCCTTTCAACCACGTTTGCATCCATGCCCATTAGCTCGTGGTCAAGCAGCAGAAAATCATTTTCCGGGTCTGCCGGCTCCATGCCGTATGAGGAAAAATTGCGCACAACGTGGATCAAGGCGTCAGTGTCGCGCACGGCGCGCATTAGAGCATCATCCTCGCTGCCGGGTTTCTTCTGCTCCGCCCTGCCCGGCAGCAGGTATTCAACCTTGGCGTATATGGTTTTTTCAGGCCTGTAAATTGCCGACAGCTCGTCTATGCGCGAGTCAGGCACATCAATGGTTCCGATGCGGGTTTCGGTTTTTGCCCCGGGGCCTGCGAATTCATGTGTCAGGGCCTCGAACACGGTTGCCTTGCCTGAGCCGGAAAGCCCTATTATGCCAAGTTTCATCTTTCTTTCTTCCTCTTATTGGTTCCTTGTTGCGCAATACGGGATATCTGCGCCAAACAGCCTGCAGGTATTTTCCCATACAGTCCTTGCAAGACTCTCGGGCGCGGTGTTTCTTACCTCTGCGAGCTTCAAAAGAACGCTTTTTACAAAGGCGGGCTCATTGCGGCGGGTGTGGTTTTTTTCCGGCGCAGGCGTCAGATAAGGCGCGTCTGTTTCAACGAGCAGCCGGTTGGCGGGAATGCGTGCAGCCATTTTTCTCAGGTCCCCGCCCCTTTTCGAGATTGTAATTATCCCGGTGATACCGATGTAAAAGCCCATTTCCAGGTACTGTTCCAGTTCAGCCGGGGTGCCTGAAAAGCAGTGTACCACTGCCCTGCAGCCTGAAGGAGCATGCTCCCTGATCAGTTCGAGAAACCTCCCGCCGCTGTCGCGTTCGTGAAATATCAGGGGAAGGCCGAGCTGGCCTGCGGCTTCAAGCTGGCGGACAAACCATTTTTCCTGGATGTCTGCAGGAGAATACATGCGGTTGAAATCCAGTCCTGTCTCCCCCCATGCCAGTACCCTTGGGCTGGATGCCAGTTTTTTTAACCGGGACAGGGAGGCCTCGCTGCATTTTTCCGCATCATGGGGATGGATGCCCACAGAGGCGTAGCAACCCTCATATGCTTCTGCGATTTCAACAGCCTTCACGCATGTGCTCTCTGTTATCCCCGCGATCATCATGGCTGCTACATCCGCAGTGCGGGCGTTTTCAATCACCCGGTCCAGATCCTTGTTATATGCCTTGTCGTTTAAATGGCAGTGGCTGTCAAATATTTTCATGCTTTTTAATCCCTCAAAATAAGAGAGTTCCCGGTTTGTTTGAAAAAACTTCTTGTATCACCGCAGGCAGAGGTATTCAAGGAATTCGTATACTGACCGGCAATGTTTCGAGTTTTCAAGGTCGAGTTTTCAAGGTGTTGAAAAATCCGTTTAAATGGTTAAAGATATGTAAAACAGGCAGAAGTGCCAAATCAATCCCGAAAGGAGACGCAAGCAATGACAGGAAACGGACAGACCCTGAAGCCCGGCGATGCTCTTTTGATAGTGGATGTCCAGAACGATTTCTGCCCCGGCGGAGCCCTGGCCATAGAAAAGGGCGACGAGGTGGTTTCCGTGTTAAACCCCTGGATTGATAAAGCTTTGCAGAAAGGGGTGCCTGTTTACGCATCAAGGGACTGGCATCCTGTGGGGCATATAAGTTTTTCTGACCAGGGCGGGAACTGGCCGCCGCACTGCATCCAGGACACAGCAGGTGCCGCGTTTCACAAGGATCTTGCCTTGCCTGCCAATACCGTGGTTGTAACCAAGGGGGTCAGGTTTGACAGGGACCAGAACTCGGCTTTTGACGGGACCGGGCTTGCGGAAGAACTTCGGCGCAACGGAATAGAGCGTATTTTTGTGGGCGGACTGGCCCTGGACGTCTGCGTTCAGGCAAGCGTACTCGATGCCCTGGATGAAGGATTTGAAACCATGCTCCTGCTTCCGGCAACCAGGCCGGTTACGCAGGAGGGGGGAAAAAAGGCTGTTGAAAACATGAAAAAGGCGGGCGCGGTTATCCTGGAGGACTGATTCGCGGTTAATGACTTAATTACTTGAACAGATGATGCAGCAGAGGGCCGTGGCCGCCCCCTATGCAGTGGCGGGCCGAGGATTTTATAAGCCGGGCGGTCAGTTTTACAGCGTTTGAGAATGCATCGGCAGGGGATTGCTGGCGGGCCAGGTATGAGGCAAGTGCGGAGGAAAAGGTGCAGCCAGTGCCGTGCGTGTTTCTGGTATTTACATAAGTGTGGGTTTCCTCCCTGTATTGCACGGTGCCTGCCTGCATAAACACGAAAGCGTCGGTGACCTTGTCCCTGTTTTCCGGCCCGTGGCCACCCTTTATAACCACCCCTGAAAGATTGGGGAATTTTTCAAGAAGGGCCCGGCCTGCTTTTTCTGCATCCGGCGGGGCTGAACCGTAAAGGATTTCAAGCTCGGCCAGGTTCGGGGTTATATAGTCAGAAACCGGAAGTATACGGGTTACCAGTGCTTCAACCGCCGCGTCGTCTATGAGCCTGTGGCCGCTGGTTGAAACCATTACAGGGTCGCATACGGTAATATATCCGTACAGATGCCCTGAAATTTTTGAGCACACTTCACTGTTTGGAAGCATTCCCAGCTTTATCGCGTCTATGCGTATATCCGATAAAACGCTTGTTACCTGCTGATCAACAAATTCGGCCGGCACGGCCATGGCCCCGTCCACCCCCCGCGTATTCTGGGCCGTGAGGGCGGCAATCACGGCAGCCCCGTAGACCCCTGCTGCCATGAAAGTCTTGAGGTCCGCCTGTATGCCTGCTCCCCCTGAGGGGTCAGAGCCGGCAATGGAAAGCACTGCTGGTATGTTTTGTTGGTCTGCAGTCATGGTCTTAATTATATACAAAAAACTTTTCGGCGTGTCCATGCAGGAAAAACAAGTGAATAAATAGCCCGCAGCGCAAACCTTCGCACTGCGGGCCTGAGGCCTTAAAATTCCGGGGTGTGTCAGCTGTTTAGAATCTTTTTTGCACTTTCGTCGTTTGCGTCGCAGACATGGGCAATGCCGGTTATTTCCGCGGTCTCGCGGTTGCCGGAAAACAGATCCGCGCGCTCGATTTCGGGCAGCGAAAACTTGCGCGCCCCTGCCATGAGCTGCTGCAGTCCGCAGGCGAGCTTGTCGGAAAGCGTCCAGAAGGCAATCGCTCCGTAGGGGATATTTTTCATTTCCTCCTTGCCCACCTTTGCCTCTACATCGTAGTAATTGGCAAATATCTCCTCTGCCGTGCCGCCGAGATCCGAGACCGTCTTGGGCAGCTTGTCCCAGTTTCCGCCGACCTTGTCTTTTCTGTCCGGGTTGACAGCACCCTCAATGTTTGCCCCCAAAAAGCCCGGGATCATGATGGCCCGTCCCATGCAGATAAGCTTGGTGTAGGGCGAGCCCAGGGCAAGTGACTTGAATATGTGGTCTTCCAGTGCGAACCCTCCGGCAAAGGACATATCAACAACTTCTTCTCCTTTTGCCGCAAGCAGGGATGCGTACTCGTATGCCTTGGAATGCAGGTGAAGCGAAGGCACGCCCCAGCTCTGCATCATGTTCCACGGGCTCATTCCCGTGCCGCCGCCAGAGCCGTCAATGGTGAGAAGGTCGAGCTTTGCGTCCGAGGCGAACTTGATGGCCATGGCAAGCTCCTCCATGCCGTAGGAGCCTGTCTTCAAGGAGATGCGCTTGAAACCCAGGCTGCGCAGATAATCCACGCTTTTCATGAATTCTTCGCGAACCTGGTCCACCCGGCCCAGGTCTGTGGCGCCAAGCCGGCTGTGGCGGGCGAATGACGAGATTGAGCCGTGCTTGAATGCTTCCTGCACAGAGGGCTTTTCCGGGTCCGGGTCCACCACGTAGCCGCGTTTTTTAAGAAAGATCGCGTAATCAAGGCTGGTGACCTGGATCTCGCCGCCTATGTCCTTTGCACCCTGGCCCCACTTGAGCTCCAGGATGCACTTGTTTCCGTATTTTTCAGCAATGTATTCAGCCACGCCGTTTCTGGTGTCTTCCACGTTCATCTGAACTATGATGGCCCCGTAGCCGTCATTGTAGCGCAGATAACTTTCAATCCTGCGGTCCAGTTCAGGGGCTTTTGCAATCCGCCCGTTTGCCATCTCGGATTCGCGGTCCACTCCCACCACGTTTTCCCCGATTACCACGGGTATCCCAACCAGGGATGCCCCGATTGCGAATGAATCCCAGTATCTTGCTGCCACAAACGTGGATCCGAGCGCCCCGGTCATCAGGGGAATGCGGGATTTGGTTTTTATTTCACGGCCGAACTCGGTCTCAAGGCTGACATTGGGAAATATGCAGTCGTCGGGGTCGTTTGAAAGACCGTTTGGCAGGCCGCGTGATCCGTAGGCGTATCCCTGGATCCGCAGGGAGTTGTAGGATGCGCCCACATGGGTGGTGTTGTTGGCGCCTGCGGTTACAAGTCCGAAACTTCTGGGGTAAAGAAGCTTTCTTCCCACCAGGCTTGACAAGAAGGTTTCGCATTTTCCCTGGCAGTCTGCCCGGCACAGGGTACACAGGCCGGATTCAGCAGGATTGCCGCGGTTGGTGGTGCCGAGAACGTCATTGTTTTTTGAAAAACGAAGTTCAGCCATAGTGTTTTCCTCCGGTTAATACAAAATATTAATAATAATGAGTTATTTTAAAGTCTTGTGAAATCGGGCAGGCGAAACTAAAAAAGCGCCTCCACACCCTTGTATGAAGACGCCTTTGTCTCTGGATTATAGATTTTCTGCACGCCATTGTACAGATTAACTAAAAATCTATAATAGAATCCCGGAGATTTGTCAAGATTTTTTATTAGCCCCGCACGTGCTCAGTAGAGTTCCTCTGAGAGCAGGATAGCTTCCGCTATGCTGCGCATGGACTTTCTGGAGTTCATGCTTTTTTTCTGGATACGGCGGTAGGCTTCGTCAGCGTCTATGTCCCCCCTGTTCATAAGGGCTTCCTTGGCCCGCTCCACGAGCTTTCTGGTTTCAAGCTCTTCCTGTATTACCCTGGTCTTGACTATCAGCTCGGAGTTGAATATAGCTACTGCGGCCTGGTTGGCAACCGTGGTGATCAGGTTGACCTCAGTGTCTGTAAAGTCGTGAGGCTTGGATGTAAAGCAGTTTAAAACACCTATTACGCGGTCGTCGCGCAGCAGAAGGGGCACGCTTGCAAGTGATTTCAAGCCCAGGGTCCGTGCCATTTCCTTTTCCTTGAACCTGGGCTCTGACAGCACGTCCTTTATAATCAGGGGCTGCCTGGCCGATGCAACATACCCAACCACGCCCTCGTCTATATTCAAAACCCTGTCCTTGACGTATGCGGGCTCAATGGTCTGGGTGGCTTTAAGGCGCAGGCGCTGCTGCTTTTCGTTTTCCTCCAGAAGCCACAGGGAGCAGATTTCAACCCCTGTCACCTTGGCGGTGACCATGACTATCAGCTTGAGGATCTCTTCGAGATACAGGTCAGAGTTGATTGCCCGGCTTATATCCTTTAGAGCCTCGATGTATTTGTCCGTGCTTGCATTGCCTTTATTGTCCATAAGATATTTTATAATACATTCAAAAGAGTGTTTTCAACCTGTTTTGAAAATGCGGGGAATCTTCCAGCCGCTTTGTTATATAATTTCAACATCATGCAGGGCCTGTAAGGCTTTTCCGGGGAAATTGTTTTTGAAACCGGTATCGGGATCGAACTCAAGCCTGGCCCCGCCAACAATATGCAGCAAAGAACCTGCTTCGGTTATCCCCGGCTGTTGCCGGAAAAAATAAAACAGCGGAGGTTACAGGTTTTTTACGTGTTCGTAGATGGCTGGGTGGGAGCAGACTTCATAGTATTTTTTCCCGGTCAGCCGCGATACCTTAAAGTCTGAAAGCGATATTTCCGGGACATTTTCCTCCCTGATGACAAGTCTCTGGTAGCTGCCGGAAAGTGTCGGAAACTTCCCGGTGTATCCGCTGAAATTTTTTATTCCCAGTGCAGGTATCGGGCCTTTGACTTTTTTCACGTGGATCTCGCGGCATAGCTTGGCAAAGGCGTCAGGGGCAAGCTCGATTCCCATTACATTGTAGCGCAGGACTGGGGTGTTTAAAGGAAGTTCAATCTCGTTTAAACAGGACGTATCGATTTTGTACTGATAAACGCAAAACGGTCTGCGGCTGTTTTTCAATCTCCTGCGAAGCACTCGGTCGCATTTGGAGAGCCTGTCTGCTTCATTTATGGAATGCGATATCATTATTCTTGAATCTTCATCGTAAAAAAACGTGGGAGCACCCAGCGAAAAGCTTATCCCTATGCCCAGATCAAGCCTGGGCAGTCCGTTTTTAACGTTGCGGCGGTTATATCTTTTCACCGCCAAGAGCATCTGGACCGACAGCCCGCATGCCCTGGCAACCCCGTACCATTTTTCCGGCTCGCCCTGGTTTTCAAAAAGGGAGAGAATTACCGCGTCTCCTTCAATAAAGATTTTTTCAGCCCCGTAGCGCTGCAGCAGGTTGTTTATGGGGTTGAAAAAATTTAATGCAAAATTTGAAGCAGGATTAAGCCCTTTTGTCTTCATGCGGTCTATGATTTCAGTTGAGCCCCGGACATCCGCCTTTACAACCGCATGGTTTATAATCGCCTGTTTTTGGCAGGACTGCTCCCTGCCGCACATGAATTCATACAGGGTGTTGTTTTCCCGGGAAAGCTTGATTCTCATTTCATCTTCTGCAATGTTTATGCAGTCCGAGGTTTCGCTAAACAGGTAATAATTCCCGAGGTCCCTGTGATAGGTGGCAAAATCCTCCATAAACCTTACAAGGCAGGCTTTTTTGCGCTGCCCTGAAACCCTTGTAAGTTTCCTGGTTTTTTTAAGATGACGGATGGAGAGTTTCCTGCCGGTGTGATTATTAAAACGCCTGACCTTGCGGATTATGTTTTTTTTCGCCTTTGCGGTTACCATGAACTGGAGCAGCTCCTGGGGCGAGAGCGGGGGGCAGTAGTGCTGAATGACTCCCGGCACCCTGTATGCGGCAACTATGGATTGCAGAAGCTTTTCCTGCCGCATTATACGGTAAACCTGCATAAACATTTTTTTCTGTGTTCCGGCCCTTTGCCGCAATTCAATTATGCGGTCCTTGTCTGGCTTTTTGTTCTGCTTTTCGCTTTTAAGGCCCCGCAGTGTTTCAAAGTAGTTAAAAAGCCGGTCAATGTTTTCCACGCACTTTATTATGCTGTCGGCTTCCTTAGTGTCTTCTGAAAACAGGCTTCTAAAAATTTTTATAAGCGTATAGTAATTAAGCGGGTCTTCCAGCCTGTATCCGAGAAGCACGTAGCGCGTCATCATGAAAAAATCGTCAGGCCTGGATGTGGCATGCAGAAGGGGATTGGAAAACAGCTCATCTGCAAGAAGGGCATCATTGCCGAAATTAAGGGCGCGCAGCTCGTTCAGGGATTTGCGTTCGGCAAGGAAATAATCAAACAGCTCTGCGCCCGCGTTCTGCAAAATACGATCGCGCCTCTGGATAATACTGAAAACTTCTTCGCGGAGCTGTATGTGCTCCTCTGTTCGGTGGGTTACCTCGTGTCTGCGGATCACGCTTTTAAAATGACTGATGGCTTCTTCGTACTGGTTTCTGACTTCTGCTATCAGTTTTTTTACAAGCGCTGCCTGTGCCAGGTAGTCAATCTGAACCTCGGATTCTGCCTTTGCCTGGTTAATTGCGTCTTTCATTACCTCGGCGCAGGCGGATTTGAAATAATCGGCTTCCTGAAACCAGTTGATTTTGTGTCTCGTCTGCAGGGGGCCCGAGGCGTCCGCGTGTTTTAAGATCAGCTGGAAGACAAAGTCTGATGCAATCTTTGAGAACCTGGGGCTTAAGTGTACATCGTATCTGAGGTTGTCCACCCCGAGCAGCAGACGGTTGACAGGTATATCCGCGCAGTAGTCCTCAACGGGAATGTCCTGCGGAAGGCGCAGTGGAGTTGTTCTGGCGCTGTTTTTCATTTAAGTACGGGTAACCTTCTGCTGCCTGTTCAGTAGGAATGGCTCTTGTCAGGAAAGCTGCCGCTGCGGACCTCTGATATGTAAGACTGCAGTCCCTCCATTGCGCTTTGTCTGAGTTCTGCATATTTTTTAACGAATTTGGGCACATGGCCTGCGTTTATGCCGAGCATGTCATGCAGAACAAGTATCTGGCCGTCGCAGGCTGCGCCTGCGCCGATTCCGATTGTGGGTATGGCAAAACTGCGCGTGATTTCCGCGGAGATATCTTCAGGGATTCCCTCGAGCACAACCCCAAAAGCGCCTGCCTCCTGAACCTTGGCGGCATCGGCCATAAGTCGCTCGCGGTCCCTCTGGACCCGGTAGCCGCCCATCTGGTGCACTGACTGGGGTGTAAGCCCTATGTGGGCCAGCACGGGTATGCCCACTTCTGTCATGGCCCTGATCTTGTCTGAAACCGCGGCCCCGCCTTCGAGTTTCACCGCGGAGGCGTCTGTTTCCTTCAGGAACCTGCCTGCATTGGCAACTGCATCGCTCAGGGAAATCTGGTAGGACATAAACGGCATATCCCCTATCACCATGGCGCCGTCCGCGGCTTGTGCCACTATTGAGGTGTGATAGATCATCTGGTCCATGGTTACGCCGAGGGTGTTTTTCCTGCCCTGGACCACCATTCCGAGGGAGTCTCCCACAAGCAGCATGTGTATTCCGGCTTCGTCTGCAATCCGGGCAAAGGGGTAATCATATGCCGTGAGGGCGGCTATTTTTTCTCGGTTTTTTTTCATGTCCACGAGTTTGTTGATCGTAATTGCGGGGGGCATAAGGTTTCTCCTTGTTGAAGGTTTCCGGAGAGATGAATTGCCGGATTTTTCCGGTCAACTGCTTATAATATTATATTATTACAATAACTTTTATATATTATTTTTTGCGGATGTCAAGATGAACATATTTATTGACAACGCTCGGCATTTTTCCATATATATACAGGATTATACGCGGCACCGCGGAAAACGGATATTTTTTCAGCCGCCTGGTCGTTTTTATAATAATAATAACCGAATGTTACTGTAAACCTTAATTTTTCTGCATGCCGCTTTCAAGCGGCACGGGCATTGATGCGTCATGATACAGCTGGTAAGAGGCTTCAAAGATATACTGCCGCCGGAAACCTCGGTTTGGCAGCACGTTGAGAATACGGCAAGACAGCATTTTGAAAACTTCGGTTTCAGGGAAATGCGGCCTCCAGTACTTGAGCAGGCAGCGCTTTTTCAGCGAAGCATCGGCGAGAATACCGATATTGTTGAAAAGGAAATGTATACTTTTGCCGGCAGCAGGGGCACAATGCTTACGCTTCGCCCGGAGGCCACTGCATCTGTAGTGCGCGCCTACATCCAGCACAAGCTTTATGCTTCTGATCCTGTCTGTAAATTTTTCACCATAGGGCCCATGTTTAGAAAGGAGCGGCCCCAGAAAGGCCGCTACCGTCAGTTCCACCAGATAAACGCCGAGGTTTTCGGGGTGGACTCGCCCTACATGGACGCCCAGCTCATTTACATGCTTATGAGCTATTTTGATCGTCTTTCGATCACCGGATTAAAGGCGCATCTGAATTCCCTGGGATGCCCTGACTGCAGGCCGGCTTTCAGGCAGAATCTGTCGGAGCTGCTTTCCGCCAGAACTGAGAATCTTTGTGAGGACTGTGTAAGGAGGCTGGGCAAAAATCCCATGAGGGTACTTGACTGCAAGAAGGATTCCTGCAGGCATGCCGCGGCTGATGCGCCCTCCATGCTCGATTTTTTGTGTGAAAACTGCGCCCGTCATTTCAATACGGTCAAGTCCGCGCTTGACGGCATGAATATTTCCTATGAAATAGACCCCAGGCTGGTAAGGGGGCTGGATTATTACACCCGGACTGCTTTTGAGATCCAGACCGATGAACTTGGAGCCCAGAATGCGGTTGCAGGGGGAGGCAGATACGACAACCTCGTGGAAATGCTGGGCGGCCCCGCACAGCCGGCCATAGGGTTTGCAGTGGGCGTGGACCGGCTCATTGAGCTGGTGGGTTCAAAGATGTCTTTTTCCGACCCGGGCCCGGACGTGTTTTTCGTCCCCATGGGTGAGGCTGCAATGGAAATGTCCGCGCTTTGGGCATGCCGCCTTGCGGATGCAGGGGTTAGAACGGAGGCGGATTTTTCAGGCCGCAGCCTGAAGGCCCTGATGCGGCGCGCAGACCGCATGAAGGCAAAAAACGTCCTTATTGTCGGGGACAGGGAAATTGAGGAAAACGCGGCAGTGCTTCGCAACATGAAAACCAGCGGCCAGGTTGAAATACCCATGGACCGGCTGGTTGAAACCGTTTTTGAAAGGATCTCGGGGCAAGAGGATTAATTTTGACAGTCTCGTAAAAAGTAAGTTTTCAGATGGTGTTGTAAATAAAAAGGAGCTTTACAGTTGACCGATACATTGGGTGATATGCGCAGGACTCATCACTGCAGCGCTCTTGGCATTGCCGATGAGGGTTCCGAGGTGGTTTTGATGGGGTGGGCCCAGCGGCGCAGGGACCACGGAGGAGTTATCTTCATAGACCTTCGCGACAGGCAGGGTATAACGCAGGTGGTGTTTAACCCCGAGCGCGATTCCGCGGTGCACGAAAAGGCCCATGCCATAAGAAATGAATACGTTCTTGCGGTAAGGGGCGTTGTGGAAAAACGTCCCGAGGGCATGGCCAACCCGGATCTGGCAACCGGCGAAATCGAGGTCATGGTATCCGAGCTGAGAATTTTAAACCGGGCACAGACCCCGCCGTTTATGATAGAAGATGACATAGAGGTCAATGAAAACACCCGGCTTCAGCACCGCCACATTGATCTTCGACGCCCCTCGCTTCAGCGCAATCTTATGATGCGCAACACCGCGGCCATGGCAGCCCGCAGGTATCTTGACCGGCATGAATTCCTTGATATTGAAACCCCGTTTTTAACCCGGAGCACCCCGGAAGGCGCCAGGGATTACCTGGTTCCCAGCAGGCTTAACCCGGGTTCTTTTTACGCGCTTCCCCAGTCGCCGCAGCTTTTCAAGCAGTTGCTCATGATATCGGGATTTGAGCGATACTACCAGTTCGTGCGCTGCTTCAGAGACGAGGATCTGCGCGCGGACCGTCAGCCGGAGTTCACACAGATAGACATGGAGATGTCGTTCGTGGGCGAAGAAGATGTAATGGCGGTGTCTGAAGGTCTTATATCAGAGATTTTCAGGGCGGTTCTGGATACAGAGATCAAAACCCCGTTTGACAGGATGACCTATTACGAGGCCCTGGAACGCTACGGCTTAGACAGGCCTGATACGCGTTTCGGCCTCGGGCTTTGCGATGTTTCCGATATTGTGGCTGATTCCGGATTTAATGTTTTTGCCGGTGCAGTCAAAAAAGGCGGGATTGTAAAGGCCCTGAATGCAAAGGAATGCGCGGGTTTTACCCGCAAGGAAATAGATGATTTCACGGATTTTGTCTCTGTCTACCGCGCCAAGGGGCTTGCCTGGATCAGGGTAAAGGAGGATGAATGGCAATCGCCCATAATCAAGTTCTTTTCAGAACAGGAGAAAAAAGCGCTGGCCGAGCGCCTGGACATGCAGCCAGGCGACCTGGTCTTTTTCGGCGCGGACCAAGCGGCCATAGTAAACGAGGCCCTGGGGCACCTGCGCGTTCATCTGGCCAGAAAGCTCGGGCTGATAGATGACAGCGTGTATCGATTTGTCTGGGTTACCGATTTTCCAATGCTGGAATACGATGAGACTGAAAAAAGATATCAGGCCCTGCACCATCCGTTTACGTCTCCTGCGGAGCAAGATATTGACAAGTTGGGCACAGACCCCTTGTCTGTGCGCTCCAGGGCCTATGACCTGGTTTTGAACGGAACTGAAATCGGCGGGGGCAGTATTCGTATCCATCAAAAGGACCTGCAGATAAAGGTTCTGGAAGCCCTGGGAATGTCAAGTGAGGAATACGAGGAAAAATTCGGGTTCCTGATTTCCGCCCTTGATTCCGGGGCTCCGCCCCACGGGGGCATAGCCTTCGGATTTGATCGCCTGATGGCGATCCTGTGCGGCAGGCAGTCCATCAGGGAGGTTATCGCGTTTCCCAAGACCCAGAAGGGGGCCTGCCTGATGACAGATGCCCCTGCCCCGGCAGGAAAAGCCCAGCTCGACGAACTGGGGCTGAAAGCGGGACCGGTTAAATGATCCGCGGTGTTGTGTTGACAAAATTTCTTGACATTTTTATTATCAGGCTATACAAATTCAAGTCTGCTGTTCCCCAGTAGCTCAGTCGGCAGAGCAGGTGGCTGTTAACCACCGCGTCCGTGGTTCGAGTCCGCGCTGGGGAGCCAAAACACAATCCGGCATTGTCCGGTAAAATATTAAAACCCCGGAGAGCAAAGAGCTTTGCGGGGTTTTTTTGTTGTGCGTTGTCCAGCAAAATCCAGTTGCATCCGGTGGTATTATTAGTGGTAAGTGGGCCGGTCATGCTGAAAATCTCTCCGAAAATACCACCACTTGAAGGCAACCTGCCGAAAATATTGCAAAAATGAGGATGCCGCCATGTACCTCACCGACGCCAGAGTCAGGGGAACCAAACCCACGACACAAACGCAGCTATGAAAAAATCTATTCCTGCTCAAGAACTTCCCGCACCTTCGCAGCCAGATCT
>JBKHES010000027.1:0-22899 GCA_046540695.1 Desulfobacterales bacterium | reverse complement strand
TTTTTGCGGGAAGGAAGTCCTGCGGTCGTGATCAGTTTTTTCGCTCCTGACCGCAAGAGCGCTCAATGTCGCTTCAAAAACCGATCACGACCCTGGACTTCCTTGAAAGTATTTCCCCCGGGCCACAGCCCGTGACAGAGCACTCCAAATAACTTTTTGCCGCATGTTTAAAGGCGTTGACTTTATTCTTTTAAACCTTGGCCCTTGGCCCTTGGCCCTTGAACGAAGTTTGCTTTGATATTCGTGCTTTGAATTTCGGATTCATACCGTGGATTTTCCCCTTCCTGCTTTAAGGAGACGGTCCGGTGTCTTGCGCCGCGGGGGTGGAGTCATTTTTGTTCATAATCTGTGTCAGTCTGTTTTTTGAGCCTGTCGCGCAGGGTGTTTCTGCTTATGCCAAGAAGGGATGCGGCCTTTACCTGGTTGTTGCTGCATTCTTCAAGAGCTTTTCTGATCAGGGTTTCTTCTGCAAGGCCTATGACCTCAGCATGTATATTTTCTCCGGGAAGCCGGAGCATCTCGGGCACGATTTCTTCAAGGGTTTGCCTGAGCTTCTGCAAGGGTTGCCTGCGGCCGGATTCAGGAACGTCTGTGTCCCGGCAATCGGTTCCTGATTCAGGGATCATAAGGCTGGCCTCAGGGATCACGTCGCCGCTGCTCAACAGGACCGCACGGCGCACACAGTTTTCAAGTTCACGGACGTTTCCGGGCCAGGAATATGAAACAAGGCGCTTTAAGGCTGCTTCTGAAATATGGCAGACCGGCCTCTCGTATTCAGCTGCAAAACGCTGCAGAAAATAATTGACCAGCTCCGGTATGTCCTCGCTTCTTAGCCTAAGCGGCGGCAGATCCAGTGTGATTACTTTTAGGCGCCAGTACAGGTCTTCTCTGAACCTTCCGGCCCGTACTTCGGCTTCCAGATCCTTGTTTGTAGCAGCGATAACCCTTACATTCACCCTTATGGTTCTGCTGGCCCCCAGTCTTTCGATCTCGCCGGTTTGCAGCGCCCGCAGAAGCTTTGCCTGAAGGGCGGGGGACATCTCGCCTATTTCGTCCAAAAAAAGGGTGCCGTTGTGGGATCTTTCGAACTTGCCTATATATGTCCTGTCTGCCCCTGTAAAGGCTCCGCGTTCGTGGCCGAAAAGCTCGCTTTCAAACAATGACTCTGGTATTGCCGCACAGTTGACTGCGATAAACGGGTTTTCCCGGCGGCTGCTGTGATGGTAGATTGCGCGTGCAGCCAGTTCCTTGCCTGTGCCGCTTTCACCTGCGATCAATACTGGGACGTCTTTTGCTGCCACCTGGCCGATCAGTTTGTAGATTTCCTGCATCTTCCGGCTGTTGCCTATCATCCGGAGGGTGGTTTCATCTTCCCTGGGTTCGGGCGCGGATTCTGTGGCCGGCAGGCGGACAATTTCTTTCATCTGCCTGTTGACCTGCAGGGCCTCGCTCACGATCCTGCTCAGGTCCTTTCGGTCAAACGGCTTTATCAGGTAGTCGTATGCCCCGTATTTCATGGCCTCTATCGCCAGGTCCGTGGTTCCGTAGGCGGTCATTATTATCACGGGGGTTTTGATGCCGATGCGCCTGATTTCAGCAAGTATGTCCAGGCCGTTTAAATCGGGCAGTTTATAGTCGAGCAAAATCAGGCCAAAGCCTTGCACTGAGGTTTTCTCAATTGCCTTTCTGCCGCCTGAACAGGCTGTGACAGCATAGCCCTTTCTCCTGAAAAACCTGCTTAAAAAATGGACAAGTCCTTCGTCGTCATCAATTATCAGTATTTCTTCCATGGTTTTCCTGAAGACTTTTTTCCGATTCCAGCGGAATGAAAAGCATAAACGAGGTCCCCCTGGAGACCTCGCTTCTTACCTTTATAACACCGCCGTGGTTTTTTATGGTGTTTATAACGAGGGGAAGGCCCAGGCCAGTGCCCGAGGCCTTTGTGGTGTAGAAGGGTTCAAACAGGCTTTCCATCTGGTCTTCGGAAATCCCGTGGCCTGTATCCCGGATTTCAATTTTTACACACTGCACCTGGTCGCCGTTGTTTTCAAACCTGTCCCGGGATGCTTTCACGGAAACCGTCCCCCGGGCGGGCACAGCCTCCAGGGAATTTACCATGAGATTTACTATCGCTTCTGCCAGTAGCTTTCTGTCTCCGAACACACGGGGAAGGTCGCTGTCAATTTCTGATTCCAGTCTTACCTCCTGGCGGTTTGCCAGCGGGCGGATCATGTAGAGAACATCCTCTGTGAGCTCCTGCACGTCTATTACGGAAAGAACAAGATCCTGGGGCTTTACGAAATCCAGGAAGCGGTTGATGGAGTTTTCAATCCTGTTGATCTGTTTCATGGCAACATGAAAGTCCTCTTCGTCTTCCCTGCTTTCGCTGATCTGATCCTGGGCGGATTCCAGAAACAGTTTCAAGGATGTAAGGGGCGTTCTGATCTCGTGGGCAACAGCGGCTCCCATTCTTCCCATTGCAGCGAATTTTTCTGAGCGTTCGGCAACGCGCCTGGTTTTTTCCAGGATCATGTCGGTTTCCCTCAGTTTTTCATCCTTGATTCCTACTTTTTCCCTGAGATGATTGTGGCGTTCCCTGAGCCTCTGGTACATGTCCTCAAATGCCCTGTAAAGCATACCTATTTCGTCGTTTCGCCGTGTTTTTACAATGGGCTGGTCGAAGTTTGAGTCTGCTATCATTTCTGCATACTTGCTCAGGTTCCGGATCGGTTTTACTATGTTGTAGGAAAGCATCCAGGTCAGCATAAGGGCGCTTGCGATGCACAGAAATACTGTCAGGTTTATAATTGACTTTAGCGTGCTTGCGCTTTGAAATGCCTCCTCGCGGTCCTGTTCCACCACTATGTACCAGTCCGTGCCTCCGACGTTTTTGGAAGTTCCCAGCACCTCTATGCCGCGGTAGTCCAGGTAGGCCTTGTTTCTGTCTCTTTGCTCAAAGATGTTTTTGAAACTGTCTGACTGGGATATGTTTTCGGTTAGGATCCTGCCGGGTTCCTTGTGTGCAAGAAACTGCCCCTGTTCGTTGACCAGGTAGCACTCGCCCGTCTCGCCAAGTGAGATATCCAGGATAAGATTAATGATTTTACTGGTGCCCACTCTTCCGTATACCGTGCCTGCAAATTCGTTGCTGCCCGTGGTTATGGGAGAGGAGATGAAAAACGAGGATTCTTTTTCCTCCGGGGCATAAGTGATTGCAGAGACATGCAGAGTGTCTTTTATGGCTCCGGTTTCCGGCTTTATCGCAGGAAGCCGCCCGCCCGGAAGTTCCTGGTTGTTGTGGATTATACGGCCGTTTGCCGAGACAACTGTCAGGCCCTTGTATACCCCGTATTTTTCCCTGACGAGTTCGAGATAGGGGGATATGCGCCCGGGGTCCATTGATTTTACAGCCGAGGTTCCCGCCATCACCTGCAGGTCTGCCTTGCGTTCGTCAAGCCATCTTTCGAAAATGGCAGCCTTGTCTGTTGCGGCGTTTTCCAGCTGCCTCATGACCATGCTGACAATGAGCTTTTCCGTTGTCTGGATGGAAAACCACCCGATTACCATCAGGGGCACAAGGGCGAGCACCAGAAATATGACTGTTACCTTGGTGCGCAGTTTAAGCAAAGGTTTTACTCCTGAAATTCCCCCGGAAATTTAGGTGCTGATATGGCCCTGGCATGTTTTTAATCTGACTTTTGTTTTATTTTAAGCAGATTTCTGATATTTCCGGCAACAAGATCGATTTTTACTTTATTAACAAAATTGTTGGGATGTATCCAGTATGAAAACTTACTTTGACTGTTTTCCGTGTTTTGTAACCCAGGCTTTAAGGGCCTGCAGACTTATGGGCCTAGACGACCATGTTACCAGGCGTGTGTTAAATTCGGTTGCCAAGCTTCTGCAGGGCGTTCCCATGGAGCAGTCCCCGCCTGAGACGGGAAGGGATGTTTACCGCATCATCCGGGAGGAATCCGGTAACCATGATCCTTACAGGGAAATCAAGCAGGAAAGCACGTCCAGGGCCCTTTCCCTTTACCCGGTGTTAAGGCAGATGGTGCAGGACTCACGGGAGCCGCTGGCAGCCGGGATAAAGATCGCGGCAGCGGGCAATGTAATAGATTACGGGGTTAAATCCAGTCATGCCATAGAAGCCGGGGTGGACAGCATTCTGGATAATGAATTTGCAGTTTTTGACATTGAGCCTTTTGTCAAATGCCTTGAAAATGCTGAACGGATTTTATATATCGGCGACAATGCCGGTGAGTGCGTGTTTGACCGGGTTCTAATCGAGGTTCTGGGCAAGCCGGTAACCTATGTGGTCAGGGGGGCTTCGGTTATAAACGACGCCACCCGGCACGATGCTGTTGCAGCAGGAATTGACCGGGTCGCAGACATTGTCTCTTCAGGGACAGACGCTCCGGGCACGGTCATGGCTTCCTGCAGCGAGGACTTTCTGCGGCTTTTTGAAAAACCGTACCTCAGGATCAGCAAGGGGCAGGGCAATTACGAGGCCCTGTCTGATCAAAACCAGCCTGTTTTTTTTCTGCTCAAGGCAAAATGCAGCGTAGTGGCCCGGGACTTGGATGTCCCTGAAGGTCAGATGGTTTTTAAGGGAGTTCATGCCTGATTTTCAACACCCCGGGCATACTTTCTTCTACCACAGGGAGATGACTTTTCTGCCGTCCTGCAGCCGTGCCCCCACCTTTTCCATGTGGCGCAGGGGAGCCATTTCCCTTTCAAAATCATCCATGCTGAGGCCGAGATCTCCTGAGATCTTTTCCGGCGGGGTTGGTCCGTTTTTCTTTAAATAATCCACGATTTCAGACTGCCTTTCAGTAAGCTCAGAACCCGTATTCCCAAGGTTCTTTGCGCTGTATACAGCCCAGGGATCGCAGGTTTTGGGCTTTGCCATCAGGTCTATACAGCAGTCCTCGCAAACGGTCTGACCGCGCGCCTCCATCGCGTCGCTGTCTTTAATCTCGGCACCGCATTTCTCACATTTCATTTCAGCAAACCTCCTGATCAACTCGGCTTTTATTCCCTGACCCGGACACAAAATAATAATGGGTGGTGTCGTTTTCAAGTCCTGCGGCGGAGCCTGGGTATTCAGGCATAGATCATTTTCCGGGTCATGCCGCCGTCAATTATGAAATTCTGGCCGGTGACGAAACCGGCGTCTTCAGACGCAAGCCAGGAAGCCATTGACGCGACATCTTCCGGGACACCCACGCGGCCCGAAGGGTGCTGGGCATGGTCTTGCTGTGTCAGCCCGGGCTCTGTGCGCCGCGCTTTTTTCTGCCAGGGGCCGGTTTCAATCCAGCCCGGGCTTATGCAGTTGACCCTTATTTGCGGCCCCAGGCTTACCGCAAGGGCATGGGTGAGGGCCACGATTCCGCCCTTGGATGCTGAGTAGGCTTCAGTATGCGGCTCCGACTGAACAGCACGGGTGGACCCTATGTTTATAATGCAGCCCCTTGCCTTTTCAAGATGGGGAACCGCGTGTTTTGCAAAAAGAAAACACCCTGTCAGGTTTACGCTGATAACCCGCTGCCACTGCTCCAGGGTCAGCTCTGTTACAGGGACCCCGAAAAAACCGCTTATTCCCGCGTTGCAGACAAGTACGTCAAGCCTTTCAAAACGATTTATTGTTTCTGAAACCGCTTTTTTGACGCCATTTTCATCTGCCGCGTCGCAGACCTCGGCTCTAAGGTTTTCTTTTTTGCCTTTTTCTTCCTGTATTTCTTCGCAGGCCTCACTGTCTTTGTCCGCTACAAGCACATTTAAGCCTTCTGACAGAAACCTTTCAGCAACTGCCCTTCCTATGCCCTGGGCCCCGCCGGTTACAAGGGCCGCTGGTTTTGTTTTTTTATGCATTCTATTTAACCTTATAGCATTACCATATGACAAAATCAGGCGGATGCCGCTGTCACGCGGTTTTTTTTGTAAATCGGGCGGAAAGTATTGCCGGCAGGCTCCAGCGGCTTATGTTTTCGGGGGAAAACCGGGTCCCGTGAATTATTGATTCCGCGGCCTTTTTGCCGCTTTCAACCGCCGGGCCTATTCCTTCGCCCATATCCCGGGTTGCAAGGCCCGCTGCATCTCCGATTATAAAAGCATTGTCTATGCGGGTGTTTTTGACTGCGCCTCGCAGGTAGTAGATGTGGCCTTTGGGGTTGAATCTGCGGCCTGCTGCGAGTCCCTTATGTGAAAGCTTGTCCGTAAAGCGCAACCAATGGGTGTTTATGGTCTCGCCGCGTTTTTTAAGAGAGGCAAGTTTACCTCCTATGCCAACGTTTAAATACCCTTTCTGTTTGGGCACGTACCAGGAATATCCTGCAAGGCCGTGGTCGAAAAACCACAGCCTGCACAGGGGGTCTTTCCATTGCCACGCAAATTCCTCTTCTGCGGTGGCAATGCAGAGCTGCGGGTCGCGAGGGTGTGATGTTTGAAAAAAAGCCTTGTATACCGGGCAGTGGGTGCCGCCTGCCCCCACAAGCCAGGTGCACCTGTATTCTCCGTCAATTACGTATTTGCCCTTTTCCCTGCGGATGTCTCTTGCAAGGTGAGTGCGCACTGTTGCTTTCGAGCGTTTCAGCAGGAAATCATCGAATTCAAAGCGGCGGATGGAGTACTGGTTTGTCGGCACAGAAAAAGGTATGCCTTTTATATAAAAAAGGATTTTGCGGTAGACCAGAAGCCTGTGAGGGTAGTCTTGCGGGGTCAGTTCGAGGTCGCCGAGGACCTTCGGCGTGATCCAGCCGGCACAAAGCTTGGTTCGCGGGAACTCTTTTTTGTCAAGCACCAGGGCGTCAATGCCGTGTTTCTTCAGCTCCCGCGCGCATGTGGAGCCGGCAGGACCTCCGCCTATTATTATTACAGGAACTTCTATCATGGATTTTTATGAAAGCCGGCAGTCGGGCCGGGGACGGCCCGGCTTGGTCATCACGATCTGCCAAAGCTGGATTCTCCTGGCCCGGAAGGCGCCTGCGGAACTAAGAAGATAGTATTTCCACATCCGGTAGAAGCGCTCTCCGTAGTTGTCCTTGTGCTTCGGCCACGATTTTTCAAAGTTGTCATACCATTCCATTAGGGTTTTGTCGTAATCAGGGCCGAAGTTGTGCCAGTCCTCCATGACGAAAATGCCCTCCATGGCAGCGCCGAGCTGGGATATGGAGGGCAGCATGCTGTTGGGGAAAATATACGTGGTGGTCCACGGATTGCCTATGGTGATGCTTATGTTCCCGCCTATGGTGTGTATCAGTGCGATTCCGTCGTCTTTTAAGCACCTGTCTGCAACCTCCATGTAGGTGCGGTAGTTCTTGTATCCTACGTGCTCCATGATACCGATGGAAACCACGCGGTCATAACTGCCTGTGGCATTCCTGTAGTCGTCAAGGTAGATATTTACAGGAAGGCCTTCGCACATGGCATTTCCAAGATCCACTTGCTCCTGGGATACCGTGACACCCGTGACCTCGGCCCCGTATTTTTCCGCGGCGTATTTGGCAAAGCATCCCCAGCCGCAGCCCAGGTCCAGCACTTTCATGCCTGGTTCCAGCTCGATCTTGCGGCATACCAGGTCCAGTTTGGCCTCCTGGGCCTCATCCAGGTCGCATGCCCCGCCGCTCCAGTATCCGCAGGTATAAGCCATGCGGGAGTCAAGCATATCCCTGTAGAGCTCGTTTCCAACGTCGTAATGCTGCTTTCCGACCTTGTAGGCCCGCTCGTTTTTCTGCAGGTTAAGCAGGCGGGCCTTGAGCAGGTGCAGGGAGGCTTTCCAGTTGTCCTTGAAGTACTGCTGGAGATCTGCCCTGAGCACCTTGTCGAAAAACTGGTCCAGTGCGGGGCAGTCCCACCAGCCGTCCATGTAGGATTCACCCACTCCGAGTTCGCCGTCGCGCACCACCCGGTCGAAGAGTGCCTCGTTGTGTACCTGTATGTCCCACGGTTTGTCCCCGCCGATGGTCACGCCCGCGTGGGCCAGCGCATCTTCCACTATCTGTCTGGATTTGTTTGTTTTCAGGTTCGCATTTCTTGATTCTGCCCTCTGGTTGTCGAGCAATCTATGCACCTCCGCTCAAGTTTTTTCAAAAGTGTTTCCGATAAATTCTTCAATAAAAACGTTATGATAAATAAAAGGCTTCAGCAGGTCAAGCAGAATCTTGGGTGCCGTGGCGCAAAAAAAGGTCCAGCAGCGCACCGGCGCCGAACTCCAGGGCATCCGCGGGCACCCGTTCATTTGCGTTGTGTATGAGGGAAAAATAATCAAGCCCCCTGGGAAGTTTCAGCGGGAGAAACCCGTATGTCTGGATGCCCAGCTTTGAAAAAAAACGGGCATCCGTGACTCCGGGCATAAGAAGAGGCACGGCAACGGCTTGCGGGTCGGCTGCCTTCAGGACGTCTTCGATGAGGCTGAACATGCTCATATCAGGCTTTTCAGGGCCGGGATCATGTCTTGTAACCTCTATATTTATGCCGTCGCCTGCCAGAGCCCGGATCTCGTTGATAAGATCCTGGGGACCGCTTCCCGGAACCAGCCTGCCGTCAAGGGTCAGCACGATTTCGCTTGGAATAACGTTTACCTTGCTGCCTCCGTTGACAATGGTCGGGCTCACGGTGTTGTGCAGGAGAGGCCGAAGTATTCCGGCCCTTTTTCCCAGAAGATAGAGTACAAAGTTTGTGAGAAGTGGGTTCAAGAGCTGTTTTAATATAAAATTCGCAGGAAACCTTGCGTGTCGGGCCATGGTTTCAATCATTTGTCTGGCAACCGGAGTTATGCGCACCGGCAGGCTTTTTGTGTCAAGGGCGCACAGCAGCCGCCCCAGCTTTCCCATGCTGCCCCCCTGAACCGGCATGGATCCGTGCCCTCCGGGTCCTCTCAGGGTGGCCTGCATCCAGCAGATCTGTTTTTCTGAAACCTGGACCGGATAAAACCTTCTGCCGGCAAAATCCATGCTGGCGCCTCCGAACTCGCCCACTGCATACCTGACCCCGGAGAACTGTTCCGGATGGTTTTCCACCATGAACTTTGCCCCGCAGTTGCCGCCTGCCTCTTCATCTGAAAGTGCTACAAACACTATGTCTCCCGGGGGCTTGCCGCCCTGCTCGATTATTTTGAGCAGCGCTGAGATCATCATGGCCACCCCGCCTTTCATGTCCAGGGCGCCTCTTCCCCACACAAAGCCGTCTGCCAGCCTGCCCTCGAAAGGGGGGTATTTCCATGACTGAGTGTCGGCTGTGACCACGTCCACGTGGCCCTGCACTAGAAGGGGCCGGGAAAGGTTGTCACCGGGAATGCGTGCCACAAGGTTCGGCCGGTTTTCCCGGCATTCAAACACTTTTGTTTCCACCCCCGCAGATTCAAAAAGGCCTTTGATGTATTCAATGCAGGGACCCTCGTTTCCCGGCGGGTTTGTGGTGTCAAACCTGATAAGCTTCTGCAGGATTTCAACCGGTCCTTTTTTTGTGAAATTCGGATCTTGATTTGTCATTTCCGCCTGCCTTCCGGGAGCTTGAATTCAGCGATCACCGGGAGGTGATCTGAAAGTTTCCAGGTATTTTCCTGGCGAACCCCGTGTTTTCCAAGGGTTACGCTGTCAGGATAAAATATATAGTCTATGGTTTTGTTGGGCCTGTCAACAGAAGGTCGGTTTGGCAGATGTGTATACCAGGCGGACGGGTCCTGCCTGTTTAGCTCATTTATGCCCGGCACCGCCTGGTAGTCTTCAAACAGGGGCCTTATTTCGGTTTCCGGCCGGTAAAGGTATCTTTCCTCCGGCGGAAGGCGCATGTAGTCGTCTGCGGTCGGCAGAAGGTTAAAATCCCCTCCTGCAACCCACGGGATCTGTTTTTCAGACAGCCGGTCCAGAATTTTTTTTACTTCCGCCACCTGTTTTTCCATTGTTCTGCTCTCCCTGGCAAAAGCGGAAAGATGGGTGTTTAAAACAGCAAAATCAGAACCGCCTTCCACTTGCAGCCGGCTGTCGAGCACGGCGCGCTTTAAGTTGAACTGCCGCCGCAAGGGGCCTTCATTCAAAAGCGGCAGCTGGTGGCGGGTTGCCTTTTCAATCCTGTATTTTGAAAGGGTCACCAGCTTCATTCCAACCGAGCCCATTATGTCAGGGTGCGGCACAAAGCCGGCCTTCCAGTACCAGGCAGATGCCCTGCAGGGCCATTTTTCCGGCAGAGCCTCCATCAGGTCGGCGATCTGGTTGCGGTAGTCCGTGCGCCTGGCACCGTGGTCCACTTCCTGCAAAAGGATTATGTCAGGGTCCTCTTCGGCAATGATCCGTGCAATTTTTTCAGTGGTGCGGCGTATGGCGGATTCTGAAGGGCGCCTGTCTGTTCCGCCTTCATAGAAAAAGTGATAGTCCTTTCCTGCCATGTATTGCACGTTCCAGGAAAGCACCTTTACTGTCCGGCCCGGCTGCAGTTCAGGGGCCGGGCCTTTGCAGACCGGTGTTTCTTGTTTTACGTCAGGAGGGTGAAATGATAAAAGCCAGGCCACTGCCAGCAGAAGGCCGTATAATGCCGCGGCAGCAAGGGCTGCATAAATTGCGATTTTTGACAGCAACTTTATCATGATCAAATATATACCAGAGCGCGATGTCTGTTATCAACACACGTGTCTTTCATGTGCGGCTGATTTTGAAAAAAACAGGAAGCAGGGCTCCCGCGCAGATTAATCCGCCCACTGCGATTATTCCGGCTGAAAAATAGCCCGCGTCCCCTGCCGCGCCGATGATGGTGGGAGCGATACCGCCGCCGAAGACAAAGGCGAGAGGGATTGCAAGAGATATAGTGACGCTGCGCAGCTCCTGCGGCACAATGGAAGAAAGCATGGCAAATCCGGCAGGAAAGTAGCCGGTTGAAAGAGCCGCCTGGCAGATGACCAGAACTGTTGCCGTCGCCGGGCTCCTGCAGACGCCGAGCAGCACTGTTGAAAGCCCCGTGAGCCCGAGCATGAAAACTATTGTTCGGCGCGGTCCGTATCTGTCCGTTGCCAAACCGGCGATCAGGGCCATTGCCAGCCCCGGCAGCCTCGAAAAAGACAACAGCGAGTTTGCAAAGCTCCTCTTGACCTCGATTACTTCCACCAGGTAGAGCGGCAGCATGGTGTAGACACCCATGGTGCTGCTTATGGCAAGCCCGAACAACAGCACCATGATCCAGAACGAGCGGTTTGCTGTCACCCTGCCCACTGTTTTACGGTTGGGCGGTTTGTCTGCAAAGTCTCCGCCCTTTGCAAAAAAAGCAAACATGATGCCAGTTGCTATTGCAACCACTCCCACAACCGCAGGCATGGATCTCCAGGCAAACCTCAGAAGAAAAAGCTCCGCCAAAGCGGGTGCGGCCACGAAAGCAAGGTTTGGCGCCATCTCGTGGATGGATACCGCCTTGCCCCAGTTTCTGTGGTCTGTCATGCTTGTCAGCGTGGTGATTCCTGAGGGAAGATACAGGCCCGCCCCGCAGCCCAGGATAAACACGGATATGCCGAGTTGCCAGAATTCACCCGACAGGGAGGCAAGCAAAAGCCCGCAGCCTGTTCCGCATATTGCGCTCACTATGGTGCGGCGGTGAAGGATGCGGGCGGAGACAAATCCGGAAGAGGTAAGAGCAATAAAATATCCGACGCTCATCACCAGGAAAAGAGAGCCCGCCTGCGCGTGGCCGATGCCGGTTTCTTCCTCGATCCTGGGCAGCAGTGGTGAAAACATGACCCTGGCAAGAAAGGTCAAAAAAAACACCAGCGTTACAAATAAAATCGGCACAAGCGGGTCAAGTCTGTAAAACGGAGGCGGGGCTTCACTGTTTTTGCTTTCCGTGTCCATGACCGCCTGCCTACCAAAAATTGATTAATTGGGGAAGTCTTACTATTTTGGTCTTGCTCATTTCTTTGCCGCCGGCTAAATTCATTAAGGTGACAAATCAGTTCATATCGGTTGCCGGATTATAAAATACTTACTATAAACCCTGGAAGGGAAAAGAGCAAGGTGAACAGAAGTATGATTTTCCGGAGGTTTTCAGTGTACGCGTTGCTTTTTTCGGCACTTTTATTGCAGCTGGCAATGGCTGGGTGCGCGGTTATGGATTACGCGGTTCGCGACACGCTGCACCCTGATGAAGGCTCCATCGAACTGCCCGGGCTCGAAGAGGATGCCACAATCAGGCGCGACGAGCTGGGAATCCCGGTTGTCGAGGCCCGGAACATGGATGATTTGAATTATGCGGCCGGATATGCCATGGCTTCTGACAGGCTTTCCCAGATGGTGAGCTTTTCCCTGCTGGGCCAGGGACGCCTGGCTGAAATGACCGGCCGGCCAGGGCTTGATATCGACGTGTTCATCCGGACCCTTGGCCTGCCGAAAGCAGCGGAAAAACAGTACGAACAACTTTCCGCCGGGCATCGCAGAATGCTTGAGCGGTTCTCAGAAGGGGTGAACGCCTACATTGAAACACATCAAGACAGCCTTCCCATTGATTTCAAGCTTGCCGGATACAGCCCCGAACCCTGGGAGCCGATTAATTCCTTTCATGTGTTTAACGTGTTAAACCTCGGGCTGTCTTTTAACCTCAGCGAAGAAATCGCTTTTTTGAACCTCGCAGGCATCCTCGGTCCCCTCAAGGCTGCCTGGCTTTTTCCGGTGTATCCGGATGAAAGCCTGCCGTTTGAAAAGGCCCGGGTCTTTTCCGAGGCCAGGCTTTCTGAAATGAAGGGCTCTGTTCAAAGAATAGCTGATACGGCGGAAAAGATAGAGCGCATCCTTATGCCTTTCGGCACTGCAGCCTCCAACAACTGGGCCGTGGCTCCCCAGAGAACCGAAAAAGGCGCAAGCATTGTTGCAAATGACACCCACCTGCCTCTTGAGCATCCTCCCGTATGGATGCTGATGCAGCTCAAGGCCCCGGATTTTCACGTTGCAGGAGTGGCCATGCCCGGCATTCCCGGGATTGTGGCTGGATACAACGGCGATATTGCGTGGGGCATGACCATGGTAATGGCGGATACGCAGGACCTTTTCCTTGAACGCATAAAACAGATCAACGGAAAGGATCATTATTTTTACAAGGGCAATTGGCATCCTGTTGAAACCCGCACTGAAACATTTCACGTAAAGGGCGGCGACCCGGTTGAAAAAACGGTGAAATCCACGAATCACGGACCGCTTTTAAACAGCGCCCTGCCCGCGCAAAACAGCGATCCATCAATACCGTCGAAAGCCCAAACCGATTTCGGGCTGGCTGTGTCAACAACCATGGAGGAAAAGGACCACACCTTTGACGGTGTTTACGGGCTTCATTTTGCGCAAAACATGGATGAAGCACGCGAGTCAATCGACAGGGTCAGGCTCATGGGGCTTAATTTTGTTTATGGGGATTCGGAAAATATTGCATGGCAGGTATCCGGGCGGTATCCGGTCCGCAGAAGCGGCCGCGGCCATCTGCCTTCTCCCGGTTGGAGCGGGGAATACGACTGGCAGGGCAGCCTGCCTGTTCAAAAGCATCCTTATTTAAAAAATCCGGAATCCGGATATGTATTAACTGCAAATAACCGAACAGTTGATCCGCAGCAGGGACCGGTTCTGGGCTCGAGCTGGTATGCGCCCGAAAGGGCCGGGCGCATAAGACAGATGCTGGCGGAAAATGATTCCTATACAGGCCGGGATGCGATTGCAATGCAATACGACCGCACGGATCTTCTGGCTGGCAAAATCAAAAACTTGTTGTTTGATTCTCCAATGGCAGCCAGGATAAATGAAACAATTGAGAGATGGGATGATGAGAGCAGAAAGGCCCTGGCAAGACAGTCCCTTGAGATTTTGCGGGAATTTGACGGAAAGATGCGGGCGGATTCCTCAGGCGCGGCTCTTTTTGGTATCTTTCATCATGTCTTGACCCGTAATCTGTTCAAAGACGAACTCGGGCCGGATGATTCCAGGGCGTGGAAAAGTTTCAGGGTTCTGAGCCGCGGTATTTACGGGCCTGAACACGACCATCTGCTCGGGCGTCCCATGAGTCCTTTCTGGGATGATGTTACCACTCATGAAAAAATCGAGACCAAGTCTGACATTCTGGCAGCCTCCCTGGCTGATGCCGCGGCCCATGCAAAAAGCACAATGGGCAGCGACCCTCAGGATTGGCAGTGGGGAAAGATCCATACCTATGAGTGGCGGACCCGGCTTTCGAAAATGCGGGGACGGCTGCCGCTTTTAAAGCGTTTCGGTGCATGGATCATCTCTCATTACACCGACCGTGGGCCTTATCCTGCAGGCGGCGGATTTAACACAATCAATGTTGCAGGGTATCGCAAGGGAGAGGATTTCGATGTCTGGCTGATACCGTCCATGCGCATGGTGGTTGATTTCGGAAAAGACGAACCGCTTTTTCTCATAAACAGCGGCGGACAGTCGGCAAATCCTGCAAGCCCTCATTTTGATGACGGCATCAGGGTATGGCTGGAAGGCGGAAGCCGGCAGATGAGCTATCTTGAAGATAACCTTCGTGAACAGTACAGGCACGTTTTTCATTTAAAGCCCGGCGATAAGTAAAAGAGCAAGTATTAAGGGTTTTTGCTTTAAGGAGACTGCAATGAGCCGGACACGGCAAGCCGGAAAAATACTGATTGATGCCGCGGCAGCCGCGGAAAACCAACAGGCGGTCATGGTCTGCTGGGAGGCGGCGGTTGATACCGAGGTCGCCGTATATGCTGCAAAGACACCGAATCCCGTGGACAGGGGCAGGGAGGCAGGCAGTTCAGGCGACGGATGTATCCGGGTAAACGGCCTTGATCCTGCAGCAAGATATTATTTTTCACTCGAGGCCCGGGGAGACAGGCTGATTACTGCAGAGCGGCGGGTCTGGATGGACGGTGCTGTTAATTTCCGCGATCTTGGAGGCTATAAAACCCATGACGGCCGCAGGGTCAAGTGGGGCAGGGTGTTTCGTGCCGACGGGCTTTCCCGGCTCTCTGATGCCGACATACAGCGTCTGAAACAGATGGATATAAGGCGCGTATATGATTTCCGCACCTCTTCGGAAGCTAAGGGAGATCATGACAGGCTGCCTGAGGACGGTTCCGCGGCCCGCATTCATCTTCCTGTCAGTCACGGAAAATTCGATTTTGCGGATGCAGTACGGCGTCTGCAAAACGGGGACACCGCATGGCTTACCCCTGATTTCATGGTAAACGGCTACATACGCAACCTTGAAAAATACCCGCAGGCATGGGCTGCCGTGATCCGTGACCTGGCCGGCCCGGAAGCAGGGCCGGTGGTGTTTCACTGCACAGGAGGAAAAGACCGAACCGGGACGTGTGCCGCCCTGATTCTGCTTGCCCTGGGAGTGCCTGAGGAAACCGTCATAGACGACCATCAGGTTTCCAATATTTATATTGCAAGGCTTTTGCCGCGATTATACAGGCAGATGGAAAAGGCGGGCATTGATCCTGACGCTTTGTTTCCCTATCTTACTGCGCCGAGGCAGTGCATTCTGGCCGTGGTGGACTATATAATGGAAAACTACGGCACTGCGGCAGACTATCTGATTAAAAAGGCGGGCTTGCGGCTGGATGAAATAGAGCGGCTGCAGCAAAATCTGCTTGAATAAACGCAGCACTTGGGGGTGTTACTGCACAGCACGAACCTCTATGGCATCAATCCAGAGTGTCCCGCTGGTCATGAGGATATCGAAATGTATCTGACGGCTGTTTTTAAGGGCTGGAGGTGTTTGAATCTTGAATTTGATCCAGTCTGTGACGCCTTTTGTTTTTGCTATCAGGTCAATTACGCCGCCGGGTTTAATCCGCTGGGGGCGGTAATTCATGCGTACGGCGGGCGCCTGGCGATATTGGTTGTAGTCGATATTTTCAGTTTTGACCCAGAAGGTGGCTTCGTGCGGTACGCCGGGTGTCAGCGGGCTGGAGAGCTCATCGTCTAAATATACAACAACCCGGCCTCCGGGAGGCTCCACCGAAATACGAAGGGATCGGTCTCCGCTGCGCTTTTCGTCTTTATCAAGCACAACCTCCGCCTCCGTGCCCCTTGATTTGTTTACCTTCCAGCCCTCCGGGCGGTTGTCGGCTCCTTGTGATTCAAAATCCCCGTTTTCGATCAGGTTTTCGGAATACGCCCCGCCCGGCAGCATGGCAACGATTAGCACCGTTAACAGGTAAGCGGTCCTGACCGAATTTTTCATTGGTTTTCTCTTTTTTTCATTTATTTGCTCATCTAACTAAAAACAATTATAGATTAAATCTTAAACTGGCTGAAATCAAGAAAAAAATGGGTTTTGCAGCCTTTTACACACGGCCCGGGGGGTATCAGAAAATACAAACAAGAAAATACAAACGGGCTTGATTATCCGGCCTTGTTCTGTTTTAATTAAAAAGGGCGGAACACGTATTAAAGAAAATTTTATTTATTGCTCACCCTGGGGAAAAGGAGGAAAACATGTCATTGAATGCGCGATGGATTTTGCTGGGGGTATTTGCCGGAATAATCGCACTGGGCGTTTCAGGATGCACGGAGGAAAAAACAGCAAGGCTTGAGATCGAGGACTATGAATTGTCACTTAGGGCCGAGGGCGGGGATTCGAACATACATTCCATTGACGCAAAGGGAACGGTTGCCAACAAGGGTGATGTTGATGTGAAAAATGTTGAAATAACGGGTTACTGCACTTCCTGCGCAGAAGAGGTCATAAACGGCCAGTGGTTTGTAAGCGACTATGAAAAAACTTCCGAGCAGAAAGACGTGATAGGCTCCCTGCCCGCCGGGGCGACAGAGGAGTTCGAGTTTAGGGATATCGCGTTTTTCCCTGCACCCGAAGGGGTCCAGGAGCCTGAGGAAGTGCCCGAGGATCATGATTTTGAAATAGTTGTAGAATCCCACGAGATTGATGATTAGGAAAAGGTGGGGTGGCGGTTCTTTGCGGGCCCGGGAGTCATGAGCGACTGCCTGATTCCACAAGTCTTATCAGCACCGGCACCCCGAGGTTTTCCCTTAAGCGCTCTTCGCAGCGTCGCAGGAGTTTTTCCAGTTCCTTTATTTCATCTGAAAATATGTCCTGGTTCATCCGGATAAAAACCTCGAGCATCTTTCTGCCCTCGCGGTTTATAACGCTGAAGGAGGCAGAATCTGTTGAAATCCGGAGCATGTTCTGCAGGTGAAAAATAACCTGGCGGCCGTGGACGTTGACCCCGTCTATGTTCATGATATCGTCGGTGCGCCTGGAATTCCACTGCATTCGTACCAGGGTGCTGCCGCAGCCGCATGCTTCCTTCATTAAACTTGCGCGGTCGCCGGTTTTAAAGCGTATTAGCGGAAATGCCCTTGTAGTAAGTGTGGTTAAAACCAGTTCCCCTTCGCTTGCCTCCGGCAGAACCTCTCCTGTTTCAGGGTCCACCACCTCTGCCAGGAAATGGTCTTCATTGATGTGAAGTCCGTTGTGTGAGCCGCATTCAAATGCAACCGCCGGGCCGGGTACTTCGCTTAAACCGTAATGCTGCCAGGTGCGAACCTGCATGCGCTCTTCCAGGTCTTTTCGAAATTGTGCATCACAATATTCGCCGCAGAGGATAAGGGTGTGCAGGGAAAGGGAGGCAGGACCCATTGAGGCCTCTGCCATGCAGTCTGCCAGGTGTCCCGCCATGGCTGGAGTAGTTATAAGCACATTGGTTTTGTAGTCCCGCAGTACCATTAAGTGTTTTTCAACAGAAAGCTGTGTATTCGGAATAACGCTTGCCCCCATGGATTCGGCCCCGTCCTTGTAGTCCCTTCCCCAGTTGGCAAGCCCCGGGTTGAGCGCGATCTGAAGGATATCAGCGGGCGCGGCTCCCGCGGCCTTCATGGCGCGGGCAAGTATCTGCCTCCAGTGCTCCAGGTCCTGGGGGGTGTAGCCGCTCACGGTGGGGTTTCGGGTGGTGCCCGGTGCAGTGTGAATGCGTACAATGTCTCTTAAGGGCACTGCAAAAAGGTCGTAGGGGTAGTGCTGGCTGAAATCAGCCCTTTCCATGAACGGCAGTTTCTGCATATCTTCCAGGGCGGCAATGTCTGCGGGTTCAAGGCCCAGGACGCCGAGACGTTTTGCATGGAAGGGCACGTGCCTGCATGCACGGTTCAGTGTGCTTTGCAGTCGTTCGATCTGCAGCTGTTGTTTTTCCTCCGGTTCGAGGGTAAATAAGGGATCAGACTGCATCATAGAAATCTCCATAATCCTTGCCCAGATAGGCGCGTTTTACATCCTTGTCCGCAAGCAGCTCGCCGGAAGAGCCCTGAAGCACTATGGTTCCGGTTTCAAAAACGTATCCCCTGTCTGCTGTCTCGAGGGCTGTCAGCGCGTTTTGTTCCACCAGCACGATTGTCAGTCCCTTGGATCGAAGTACTTCAAGTACTTCCATTATCTTTTCCACGATCATGGGGGCAAGCCCCATGGAAGGTTCATCGAGCAGAAGCAGCCGGGGCCGTGCCATAAGCGCCCTGCCGATGGCAAGCATTTGCTGTTCGCCCCCGGAAAGGGTGCCTGCAGACTGGTCAAAGCGTTCGCGTAGTATCGGGAAAAGCGAGGTTACTGATTCCAGGTCCTGGGCCACTGCATCGCCCGCCTTTTTCTTATACATGGTGTATGCCCCGAGCTTTAGGTTGTCGAGCACAGAAAGCGGGGCAAAAACCATGCGCCCCTCGGGCACCAGGCTGATGCCTGCGCGGACAACAGCAGGAGGGTCAAGGCCTTTTAAGGACTTATCCATGAATTCTATCTCGCCGGTCCAGTCAGGCAGAAGACCGCATACAGAAGACAGCAGGGTGGTTTTACCCGAGCCGTTTGCCCCGATCAGGCATACTATCTCGCCGGAATTTACCGACAGGCTGACGCCCTTGACGGCCTTGATACTTCCGTAAAAGCATTTAAGATTGCGGATTCGCAGCATGATAACCGTTTTAAACTCTGTCTTTTTTTGCCGAATGAAGGCTGCGGGGCAGCCTTATATGCTTTATTTTTTAGCTTTTCCCAGGTATGCGGCCATTACAGCCTCGTCTGACTGCACTTGCCGCGGGGTGCCTTCTGCGATCTTTTTGCCCTGGTCGAGAACAGCGATCCTGTCTGATACAGACATTGTAAGGCTCATGTCGTGTTCCACGAGAAGGATAGTCACGTCATGTCCCCTGATCTGCCTTATCAGCTTTTCTAACTCAAGGGTCTCTGACATGTTTAATCCTGCTGCAGGCTCGTCGAGCAAAAGCAGCCTTGGTTCAGCGGCAAGGGCCCTTGCCATCTCGAGCAGCCGCTGCCAGCCGAAGGGAAGATCGCTGCTTTTGCGGTGCGCGTACTGATCGATCCCGACAAATTCCAGCAGTTCCATTGCCCTGGACATTGCCATGCGTTCCTCGCGGACAACTCCTGGCAAACGGAAGACGCTTCCTATTATCCCGCATGTGGTACGGGTATGGAGTCCGACGAGTATGTTTTCCATCACGGTCATGCTTTCGAAAAGCTCCACGTTCTGGAAGGTCCTTGCAATGCCAAGCTGGATCAGTTCATGGACCCGGTATCCTTTTACAGGCCGGCCTTCAAATCTTATTTCGCCTCGGTCCGCCGGAAAAATGCCCGTTATCAGGTTGAAAAGCGTGGTTTTCCCTGCTCCGTTGGGGCCGATCAGCCCGGTGATGGAGCCCTTCTCAAGGTGCAGGTCAATATCCTTGAGAGCCCTTACCCCTCCGAAGGTTTTGTCCACGCCGTTTATTTCCAGCAATGCCGTACTATCTGTCACGGTTTTTTCGCCAGTGTTCATAGATATCCAGCAATCCCCGGGTAAGCCCCCGTGGCAGAAAAATCATTACGCTCATAAGTATCAGTCCGTAGACCACCATCTCGAAATCGGAAAACGAATGCAGCCATTCAGGCAGCAGTGTCAGAAGGGATGCCCCGAATAAGGAGCCCCAGATGCTTGCCATGCCCCCTATAACTACCATTGTGACAATCCTGATTGATGCCATGAACCCGAAGGTGCCCGGGCTGATGAAATAGATAAGGTGTGCGTATAAAAATCCCGCCAGGGCGGCCATGCCCGCGCTTAATACAAAAACCTGCAGTTTCAGCTTCTTTGTGTTTATTCCCACTGCGGCAGCAGCGCCCTCTCCGTCATGGATGGCGCGGAGAGCCCTTCCCACGCGTGAGTCTATGATGCGGCGGCACATAATAATCGAAAGCAGGACAACCGCCCAGACCAGGTAGAAATAATGCTTCTCAGAGTCTATTGTCACAGGACCGGCTGTAAGCGGAGGTATGCCCACGAACCCGGATGCGCCCCCTGTGACGCTGCTCCATTCACGGAATACAATATGGACAATCATCCCGAAACCAAGGGTCCCCATGCCCAGGTAGTAGCCAGACAGCCTCAGGGTGGGGATTCCAACGATCCAGGCCACAATCATGGCTGCGCCCACGGCTGCGGGCAGTGAAAGTAGCGGCGGAACCTGGTATGTGGCCGTAAGCACGGCTGTAACGTATGCGCCTATGCCGTAGAACGCTGCATGGCCGAGGGAAATCTGTCCTGCATACCCCATGAGCATGTTAAGCGATAAGGCAAGCAGGGTGTTTAAGCCTATGAATATAAGCATCTGGAGGTAATAGGAGTTGTCTATTGTCACGCCCAGCAGGATTACCGCGGCGACAAACACGAGATATAATATTTTCTGCAATCCTCCGTTCATGGCATCAGAACCGCTTGACATTTGCCGAACCCAGTATTCCCTGGGGGCGCACGTAGAGAACCAGAAGAAGAAGAACAAATGCCGTGGCGTCTTTTAGCCCTGAGGATACAAGACCCACTCCCATTGCTTCGAGAATTCCCAGCAGAAAGCCGCCGATAATAGCCCCCCACACGCTGCCCAATCCGCCGAACATGGCCGCGCAGAACCCTTTGAGACCGAGCATTGTTCCCATGTCATAGCTCGACATGGTAATAGGTGCTATAATGGCACCTGCAACCGCTCCCATGGCTGTGGCCAGACCGAAAGCCAGCATCACCATCCATTTGGTGGGGATCCCCACGATCCATGCGGCCCTTTTGTTTACCGCGCATGCGGTCATGGCCTTTCCGGTCAGGGTTCTGCGGTAAAAAAGGTGAAGACATGCGGTCAAGGCGGTAACGATAACCAGGATCCATATGCTCTGGGACAGGAGCTTTGCCCCTGCCACGTCAATCGGGGGCAGGTATGAAAACGGCGGCATGGAGTAAGCGTTTTTGCCCCATATAAGCATCCCGATGCCGCGCAGAAAAATGGATGCCCCCACAGTGATTATTATGAGCACTATGTGCTCGGGATGACGCACGGGCCGGATTGCTAAGCGTTCAAAAACAAGGCCTGCCGCCCCGACCGCAGCCACTGCAAGGAAAAACGAGACAGCCAGCGGCAGGCCGTAGCCCACGGAGAAGGTCACCATGCAAAGAGCTCCGAGCATTACAAATTCGCCGTGGGCAAAGTTTATAAGCTCAGTGGAGCTGTAGAGCATGGAAAAGCCCACTGCAATCACCGCATAAATAGCCCCGTTTGTAAGGCCGGAAAAAAGGTATTGAAGAATTTCCTGCATGTGTCTGCAAGGCTTTCCATGTTTGGGTTATTAAAGGATCGCGGAGGGTTACTCCACCAGCTCCCAGTTTCCGTCACTTATCCGGACCATTACAAATGCCGAGGGGTCAAGCCCGTTGTGGTCGGTTTCGCTGAAGTTAAACACCCCGCTGATTCCCGGATGATCGTTTATGTTTTCAAGGTTTTCCCTGATTTTTTCCTTGTCTCCGTCTGTGCCCTCCATTGCACTGGCAAGCAGGTAGACCGCATCGTAAGCATATCCGCCGAACCCTGATACTGTTTCATTAAATCTGTTTTCGTATGCTTCTATATAGTCGGTCAAAACCTTTTTCTGGGGATCATCGTCAGGCAGCTGGTCCGCCACCAGGATCTTGCCGGTGGGAAGAAAGATGCCTTCCGCGGAATCGCCCGCCAGATCGATGAATTTGGGAGAGGCCACTCCGTGGCTCTGGTAGAGCGGCATATCAAGGTCGAGCTGGTCAACGTTTTTGGCCACCACTGCAGGTCCGGGGTTTGTTCCCCAGCAGATGAGAGCGCCGGGTTCCTGCTTTCTGATCTTTGTCAGCTGCGAGGTCATGTCAGAGTCATCAGCCCCGAAGCTTTCGCTGCGAACCACTTCAATGCCGAAATCCGATGCCTGCTCCAGAAGCTGCTCTTTTCCGCTTTCACCGAATGAGTTTGCCACAGTAAGGATGCCCACTTTATTTATGCCGCGTTCCCGTATATGTTCGTATATGGAAGCCACTGCCTGAATGTCGCTCTGGGCGGTTTTAAATACCCATGGTTCCACAGGCTCCACTATCTTGTTGCCTGCTGCGCAGCTTATAAAAGGTATCTTCGCCCTCTTGACCATCGGTGCCACTGCGAGAGTGGTCGGCGTCCGGCTCGGGCCGATAATCGCTGTTACGCGGTCCCTGTTGATAAGCTTGCCCACCGAGGTGACCGTTTTGGAAGGATCGCCCTCGGTGTCGTATATTTCAGCCTCGAGCTTTCTGCCGTCAACTCCTCCTGCCTCATTTATTTCGTCTATTGCAAGCTGCATGGATTTTTTCTCAGGGTCCCCCAGAAAAGAAGCAGAGCCGGTCACGGAAAAAATTCCGCCTATTTTGTAGGTGTCCCCGGATTCAGCCAGGGCGGGCGGGCAAAGCAGCATTAACACGGCTGCAGCCGCTGCCAGGGCGGTAAACAAATTCCTGAATTTTTTGTATAATACCATGGCTTGCCTCCTTTGAGTTTGATTGTTAACGGGTCAAGCACTACCGCATGGGGTCTTTGCGGTTCCGGCCTATGGTTTCAGAATCTTTTTCGT
>JBKHES010000026.1:0-22935 GCA_046540695.1 Desulfobacterales bacterium | reverse complement strand
ATGGAGGCGGCACCCGGATTCGAACCGGGGAATAAAGGCTTTGCAGGCCTCTGCCTTACCGCTTGGCTATGCCGCCTTCAAAAATAAAAATGGAGCGGGAAACGAGATTCGAACTCGCGACTTCAACCTTGGCAAGGTTGCACTCTACCACTGAGTTATTCCCGCTCACTTAAATTTGACCCTACTAATAAGGGCTTTTGTTTTTCTTGTCAATAAAAAATTGCAGAGCTATTTATCCGCACCCTGTGAATAAATATGCTCCCAGAAGCGAACGAAATAATCGATTCCCGACCACAGGGTGATTACAAGTGCCACCCAGAATAATGCCATGCCAATTGCATGAAAATTAAGCCCGAAATACGAGTAATGAATCAGCAGTGGGATAATCGAGGCTATCTGGAATCCTGTCTTGTACTTGCCGAGCATTGAGGCGGAGACATCCGCGCCGTGATCGCTTATAACGTTTCTCAGGCCCGTGACAGCCAGTTCCCGTCCCAGTATGATGCATATCGCCCATGCCGGAACCCTTCCAAGGGATATCAGCATAATCAGGGCTGACGATACCAGCAGCTTATCAGCCAGGGGATCCAGCATCTTTCCGAGACTCGAGACAAGCCCGTATCTTCTGGCAATGTATCCGTCAAAATAATCGGTGACAGCAGCCGCTGAAAACACAAGGGCCGCAATTATTCCGCACGCCCTGTTGTCAAACAGAAGCAGAATAATCAGCACGGGTACCGCAGCCACCCTGAACAGCGTAAGGCTGTTGGGATACCCGAGGATATGTGAAAAAAAATATTTCATGTTCTGAGGCATGCTGCCCCCCGGCTACTTTTTGGCCTTTTCCCAGTCATCGAGAAACGCCTGTATGCCTTTGTCCGTCATGGGATGCCCGGCAAGCTTTTTTAGCACTGCAAACGGAATGGTCGCAATATCAGCCCCCATCAATGCGGATTCCAGAACGTGTACCGGACTGCGCACGCTTGCCACTATCACCTCGGTCTGGTAGCCGTAATTGTCATAAATATTGACAATCTGCTCCACCAGGTCCATGCCTTCCTGTGAGAGATCATCCAGCCTTCCCACAAACGGGCTCACATAAGAAGCGCCCGCCTTGGCTGCCATAAGCGCCTGAAGCGCTGAGAACACGAGGGTGACATTGGTGCCGATGCCCTCTGCCGCCAGTGTGCGAACCGCTTTCATGCCTTCTATTGTCATGGGGATTTTTACTACTATGTTCTTGTGAATCTTTGCCAGTGACCTGGCTTCTGCTATCATGCCTTCTGCGTCCAGGCACACCGCCTCTGCGCTTATGGGGCCGTCAACTATTTCGCAGATCTCTTTTATAATCTCGGTAAAATCGCGGCCTTCTTTTGCAATCAGCGAAGGGTTTGTGGTCACTCCATCGACCATGCCCATTTCATTGGCTTCCCTGATCTCGTCAACATTGGCTGTATCAATGAAAAACTTCATGTTACGGCACTCCTTTTTATACAAAAATTAAACCTGTTGCTCCTGCAGACTCATACTGCTGATATCAGGCAGAGACTGTTTTATCAATCAATTTATCATCAACCTCAAAACACTGCTCAACGGACGGGTTATCTGCAAGCAGATCCACCACCCGCCTGCATAAAACCGGATGCACCAGCTCAGGGGCTATATCACACAAGGGCCTCAGTACAAAGGCCCTTTCATGCATCCTGGGATGAGGCACCGTGAGATCCGGGGTTTGAATGATTTTCTCATCATAGAATATCAGGTCAAGGTCGACAATCCTGGGGCCGAATCTTATGCCGCCTTCCTGCCTGCCTGCCGCCTTTTCAGCCTTTTTAAGCTCAGCCAGCAGCGCGTAGGGGTCAAGGGCTGTGGATGCCTGAAAAACCGCGTTTACAAACCAGGGCTGCTCGGCAAAGCCCACGGGTTCGCTGTAATAATACGGAGAATGATGAATCACTTTTAAATCCGCGGATCCGGAAAGCAGCTCAACCCCTCTCCTGCATCCTGCAATCCTGTCGCCGAGATTTGCGCCCACGGCAATATAAACTGTGTGAGGATTCTTATCAGTCATCGCCCTGCCCGCCTATGGTATGCTTAACCGTTTCCGAGGCCTCGCCAAGGCTGCCGTCATCATTATAGCACTTCACCCGGTATCTGTATACCTGCCCGGCATCTGCGGGAGTGTCTTCGAAATACCAGGTTTCAGGCACATTCCTGCCGCTTCTGTAGGCCACCCAGCCAGCGCGCTCAAAACGGACCGGGCACTCGGGGCAGTCTTGATTGATAAGCGTAACTGCTCGATACACAATAAAGCCTGCAGGCTTTTTCATTTCACTGCCCCTGATCTCAGGCAGTGACCATTTCAGCAGCAGTGAGTTTTCTGTCTGCTCTATTTCAAGGTCCTTGGCCACCGGAAGCCTGGTTTCCCCGGGGGGCTCCGGCGGTCCCTTTTTCCCGCATGATCCGGCGGCAACAAAAATAACCGCCAGAGCCGTGCAGAGCACTGCCTTGTACATGATTTTCATGATCTACTCCGCTACCGGTTGCCTTTCTTCTGCCAGCCGCTTTTTTGCCCGCTGGATTGCTGCGCTGACATTGCTGCTTGCTGTGCCGCCGTAAACCTGCCTGCGGTCTATCATCTCGCGGACAGACAAGGCCTCATATACGTCACTGCCTATGGTTTCCGAAAAACTGCGAAGCTCCTGAATTCCGAGCTCATGGAGCTCCTTTCCGCAATCAAGAGCATATGCCACCGCCTTTCCGACGCAGGCGTGGGCCTCGCGGAAAGCCATCCCTCTGGAAACCAGATAGTCAGCCAGGTCTGTAGCATTCTGAAAACCGGCGTTTGCAGCCTGCGCCGTGTTATCCGGGTTTACACTTATATGAGGCGTCATGCGGGTATAAATATCAAGACACGCCTTTATCGTGTCTGCCGTATCCATTACAGGCAGCTTGTCTTCCTGCATGTCCCTGTTATAGGCCAGCGGAAGAGACTTCATTAAAGTGAGCAAGTGCATGAGACCCCCGTATACACGTCCGGATTTTGCCCGCACCAGCTCGGGTATATCAGGATTTTTCTTCTGGGGCATTATGCTGCTTCCGGTACAGAAGGCATCAGGCAGCTCGATAAATTTGAATTCAGCAGAAGACCAGATCACAAGCTCTTCAGACAGACGGGACAAATGCATCATGCATATGCTTGCAGCAGCCATGAATTCAAGCATGAAGTCCCTGTCAGAGACCGCGTCCATGCTGTTTTCCGAAACCTTTGAAAACCCTAAAAGCCGGGCTGTGTATTGACGATCAAGCTTGTAGGTTGTTCCTGCAAGCGCCGCGCTGCCAAGGGGCATCACGTCGATTCGCTCCAATGCGTCAATGAACCTCCCGGAGTCCCGGGTAAACATTTCATAATAGGCCATCATGTGATGGGAGAACAAAACCGGCTGGGCACGCTGCAGATGCGTGTATCCGGGCATTACAACGCCGGTGTTTGCTTCTGCCAGTTCAACCATGGCTTTTCTGAATTTTAAAAGCTGGGAGACAATTCCCCGGGTTTCCGCCTTTAAATAAAGCCTCTCGTCAAGTGCTATCTGGTCGTTTCTGCTCCTTGCCGTATGCAGCTTTCTGGAAAGTTCGCCCACGTGCCGGGCCAGGCGGTCTTCCACGTGCATGTGGATGTCTTCGAGCCGGTCTGAAAATTCCATCTCCCCCACGGAGATCTCTTTTCTGACCTTTTCAAGGCCCTCTACAAGCAATTCAGCCTCGTTTTCAGTAATTATCCCGGCTTTTGCAAGGGTCCTGCAATGGGCCGCGCTGCCGTCAATATCATAATTATACAGCCGCCGGTCCAGGTCAACAGAGGAGGTAAACGCCTCGACCGCCTTGTCGGTGGGTTCTGAAAAACGCCCGTCCCAGGGTTTGTGAGTCATCAGCGGATGCCTTTGCCACGGTTTTCCATGAGTTTTCTTATCCTGAGCCTAAGGGAGTTTAACCTGATAAATCCCTCGGCGTCATCCTGTCTGTACACGGCATCATCCTCGAACGTTGCAAAATCCTCGCTGTAAAGAGACTCGTCGGATTTGCGGCCCATAACCCGGCAGTTTCCCTTGTAGAGCTCCAGGCGAACGGTGCCTGAGACGTTCTTCTGCGTCTCGTCGATCATGGACTGAAGAAGCTCGCGTTCCGGGGAAAACCAGAAACCGTTGTAGATAATCTCGGAATACCTCGGGATCAGTGAGTCGCGCAGGTGCATTACTTCCCGGTCCATGGTAATCGACTCCATTGCAATATGGGCTGCGCGCAGAATTGTGCCGCCCGGGGTCTCATAAACACCCCTTGACTTCATGCCCACAAACCTGTTTTCCACTATATCCGCCCTGCCTATGCCGTGGGTGCCGCCCAGCCTGTTCAACTCCTCGAGCATCTCTGCGGGAGAAAGACGCTGTCCGTTTATTGCAACCGGATTTCCCTGCATAAAATCGATATCAATTATTTCAGATTCATCAGGGGCTTGTTTCGGCGAAACCGTCAGCAGAAACATATCCTCGGGCGGGGGGTTCCAGGGGTCTTCCAGAATGCCGCCTTCATAGCTGATATGCAGAAGGTTTCGGTCTGTGCTGTATGGTTTTTCCTTTGTGGAGGTCACTGCAATTCCGTGCTTTTCAGCAAAGCTCATCAGCGCAGTGCGGGAATTAAGATCCCATTCCCGCCAGGGTGCTATCACCTTTATATGCGGATCAATGGCGTAGTAACTAAGCTCGAAGCGCACCTGGTCGTTTCCCTTGCCGGTGGCTCCGTGGCTGACCGCATCAGCGTTTTCGGCATGGGCGATCTCGATCTGCCGTTTTGAAATAAGAGGCCTTGCAAGGGAGGTCCCGAGAAGATACTGCCCCTCGTATATTGCATTGGCCCTGAATGCCGGAAACACGTAATCAGCGGCAAATTCTTCTTTCAGGTCATCTATGTATACAGCAGAAGCACCTGTTTTTCTGGCCTTTTCCTCCACCGGGTCGAGTTCTTCCTTCTGGCCGATATCTGCTGCAAAAGCTATTACCTGGCAGTTATAAGTTTCAGCCAGCCACTTTAAAATAACCGAGGTGTCAAGGCCGCCTGAATACGCGAGAACCACCTTGTTGATATTTTCACCCAATATGCTTTCTCCTGTTGTGTGCTATTTCGCAAAAATTACACCGCGCCTGCCGTGGATTCGAAACCCGGAATCCGAAGCAACTGAAGAAACCGGAAAAATTTCCTTGTCTTCGATCCCGATTCCGACCCCCATACAGATGCCGATCTAGTTACAGATTCCTTGATTATTATAGATTTATTTCGATATCCGGATTTCAACTGTTATGCGTTCTGTCCGATCAGGATTTCGAGTATCGCCTTGTGCATGTGCAGTTTGTTTTCCGCCTGGTCCCAGACCACGGACTGCCTTGATTCAAACACATCGCCGGTGATTTCCTCGCCCTTGTGGGCTGGCAGGCAGTGCATCACGATGGCGTCATTTCCGGCAGAATCCATTAGAGCCCGGTTTACCTGGTAGGGTGAAAACACCTTGCGCCTTTCTTCTGCCTCCTGTTCCTGCCCCATGCTGGCCCACACGTCAGTGTTTACCACGTCGGCTCCCTCTGCCGCCTCCAGCGGATCCCCTGTAATCCGGATTTTTTCACCCGCGGTTTTGCGAGCTGCGGCCAGAACTTCCTCATCAGGCACATAGCCTTCAGGACAAGCAAGGACCAATTCGAAACCAAGCACGGCAGCCGCATTTATCCAGGAATTGGCCATGTTGTTGCCGTCTCCCACCCAAGCGATTTTCAGTCCCCCGCAGTCTCCCTTGTATTCGATTACAGTCATGAGATCGCTTAGTACCTGGCAGGGATGATACATGTCTGTCAGGGCGTTTATAACGGGAATCGAGGCTGTTTCCGCGAACTCTTCCTGCATTTTCTGGGAATACGTGCGAAGCACCAGGGCATCAAGGTATCGCTCCAGCACCCTTGCCGTGTCCTCGATGGGTTCGTCTCTTGCAAGCTGGGTATCAGCAGCGCTTATAAACAGAGAGGTGCCCTCTAACTGGGCAGCAGCGGCCTGAAATGAAATCCTCGTCCGGGTGGATGCCTTTTCAAAAATTAGGCCCACGGTCCTGCCGGTGAGGGAACGGTCGGATATGCCCTGCTTGCGCCGCTTTTTCAGATCCAGTGCGCGCCTAAACAGCAGGTCAAAATCAGCAGCTCCCATATCCGCCAGTGTAAGTAAGTCCTTTTTCAATTCAACAATACCCTGATAATATAATCGTGATTTTCAATAACCAAAAGCCTGACCCGCCCCTTGGCAAAAGATCAGCTATCTTCGCCTCCGGGCGCCCCGGATGAAAATATCCTGTCCAGGCACTGGATAAGACTGTCTATTTCCTCTTTGGATATCAGAAGCGGGGGCACAAACCTCAATACATTTTCCTGGGTGCAGTTGATCAGAAACCCGCATTCCATGCAGGAATCAACTATTGCGGCGCCTTTTTGCGAAAGCTTCATGCCGAGCATAAGCCCTTTTCCACGAACATCTTCTATTACCGGATGCCTGTCTTTGAGCTGCAAAAGCTGGTCCCTGAAATACCCGCCGGTCTCCCTGCATTGTCTCAGCAGGTCTTCTCTTTCTATAACATCAAGAACCTTGAGGGCGGCAGCCGTGATAAGCGGGGTTCCGCCGAAGGTTGAAGCATGTGATCCTGGGGTGAATGCCTCTGCAATCTCGTTTGTTGCAAGCATGGCGCCTATGGGAAGGCCGTTGCCAAGGGCCTTTGCAAGGGTCATTATGTCGGGCTTTATGTCATAATGCTCATATGCGAACATCTTTCCGGTTCTTCCAATGCCTGTCTGGATTTCATCGAATATGAGTATTACCCCTCTTTCATTGCAGAGCTTTCGCACCGCCTCCAGGTAATCCTGGTCCGCGCAGCGGATTCCGCCCTCACCCTGGATCGGCTCGATCAATACCGCGCACGTTTTGTCTGTTACCGCTGCTTCAAGTTTTTCAAAATCATTGAACGGGACGAAATCAAATCCTTCCAGTATAGGCTCGAATCCCTCGCGCACCTTGTGCTGCCCGGTTGCAGAAAGCGTGGCAAAGGTCCGGCCGTGGAAGGACTGGTCCATGGCCACTATGCGCCACCTGTCAAAATTCCCCCTGTCGAAGAAATTCTTTCTTGCCAGCTTGATTGCAGCCTCGTTTGCTTCTGCCCCGCTGTTGCAGAAAAAAACCCTGTCTGCAAAACTGAGGGCTGTCAACTTTTCGGCAAGCTCGATCTGCGGAATCGTATAGTACAGGTTTGACACATGAAACAACTGGTCCGCCTGCCTGGACAGAACCCTTGAGATCTCCGGGCTTGCATGGCCGAGGTTACACACTGCAATTCCGGCGACAAAATCAGTGTACTCCCTGCCGTTTTCATCCCAGAGCGTGCATCCCCTGCCCTTTTCAAAAACCAGCGGGAATCGCTTGTAGGTATTTGCAATCACGCGGTTTGCCCGGTCTATATAATCCGTGCTCATTTTTCCCCTGCCTGTGAGGTTACCTCTGTGCCTATGCCCTGGTCGGTGAAAAGCTCCAGCAGCAGGGCATGGCGACGTGTGCCGTTTATTATCTGGACTTTTTCAACCCCGTTTTCAATTGCGTCCAGGGCGTATTCAACCTTCGGTATCATGCCGCCCGATATTGTGCCTTCTTTTATCATCCGCTTCACGGTCTCCGCATCAACAGAAGATATCAGGCTGCCGTCTGCGGCAAGCAGACCGTCCACGTCAGTGAGATAGATCAGCCGCCCTGAGGCCAGCTCACCTGCCACCCTTGAGGCCACTAGATCCGCGTTGATATTGTATGTCTCCCCTGCGGCTCCCACTCCCACCGGCGCAATCACCGGGATAAACCCCTGGCCGGAAAGGGTCTGGACAAGCCCTGCATTCACCTTTGTGACCCTGCCCACAAGGCCCGGGTCAAGGATCTCGGGTGCAGTGTTATCATCTGGCTGATGAACTATCTGGAGCTTTTCGGCCATCAACAGCCCTCCGTCCTTGCCTGTAAGCCCCACGGCCCTGCCGCCCTGCCTGCTGATCTGTGCAACGATTGCCTTGTTTACGTTGCCTCCGAGAACCATCTCGACAACGTCCATGGTCTCCTGATCCGTAAATCGCATCCCGCGGACGAACCTGGGGCTTATGCCCATGCGCTCGAGCACCTTGTTTATCTGCGGCCCACCGCCGTGAACCACCACAGGGTGAAGCCCTATGAATTTCATCAGGGTGATGTCGCGCGCAAAGTCTTCCTTTAGCTGCTCGTCGACCATGGCGTGCCCCCCGTATTTTACCACCAGGGTCATGCCCGAGAAAAACCTGATGTAAGGCAGGGATTCGATGAGTATGTCAGCTACGCTTGGTGTCATTTAAGCTCCGGGGCTTTTGGGCATCCTAAAGTATGTACCTGCTCAGATCCTCGTCTTCCTTTACGTGCCTAAGTTTTTCATCCACAAATGCACGGTCTATGGTGATATTTTTTTCATCCATGTCCGGGGCCTCAAAAAGAATGTCTTCGAGCAGATGTTCCATGAGGGTGTGAAGGCGCCTTGCGCCGATGTTTTCCGTCTGGCTGTTCACGGATTCCGCAAACGCGGATATTTCCTCGACAGCCTCGTCAGCAAACGATACATCAACGCCCTCAGTGCGCAAAAGCGCGATATACTGAAGAAGCAATGCGTTTTTCGGCTCCGTGAGAATCCTGACAAAATCGTCCTTGTCAAGGGAATCGAGCTCCACCCTTATGGGAAAACGTCCCTGCAGCTCCGGGATAAGATCAGAGGGCTTGCTGGTGTGAAAGGCCCCTGATGCCATGAACAGAATATGATCCGTGTTCACGGGCCCGTGCTTGGTGGTCACGGTGCTGCCCTCAACTATGGGCAGAAGATCTCGCTGCACGCCTTCTCTGCTGACATCCGGGCCCTGCCCGCCTTCCTTGCCCGTGACCTTGTCGAGTTCGTCAAGAAAAATAATGCCTGACTGCTCCACTTTTTCTATGGCGTCTTTGACCACTTTTTCCATATCAACAAGACCCTGGGCCTCTTCCTGGGTGAGTATCTCCATGGCCTCTGCCACGGATACCCTGCGCCTTTTTGATGATCCACGCGGCATGAGGTTGCCTAGCATGTCTTTTACATTAATGCCCATCTCCTCCATGCCGGTATTTGAAAAAATGTCTATCATTGGCGTACTTCGGTCGGAAACATCAATATCAACCTGCCTCTGGTCAAGCTTGCCGGAGCGCAGCATGCGCCTTAATTTTTCGCGCGTATCAGGGGATACGGCAGGCTTTTTGGGCTCATATTCACTCAACTCCGAGGATTCCTCCCCGCTTGAGTGCTGCTGGTCCCGGGACGGGCTGCGCGATCCTGAATCCGGCAAAAGCAGATCAAGGATTCTTTCTTCGGCCATTTCCCTGGCCCTGCCCTGTACAGCCTCCTGTTCTCTGAGCTTTAAACTATTGATTGTAAACTCAAGCAGTTCCCTGACCATGGACTCCACGTCCCTGCCCACGTATCCAACCTCGGTGAACTTCGATGCCTCAACCTTGTAGAAAGGCGAATCCGTCAGGCGGGCAAGCCTGCGGGCTATTTCGGTCTTGCCAACACCTGTGGGACCTATGAGTATGATATTTTTGGGCGCGATCTCCTCGCGCAGATCAGGGTCCACCTGTCGCCGCCGCCAGCGGTTGCGAAGCGCGATTGCCACCGAGCGCTTGGCGTTGTGCTGACCGATGATAAATTTATCAAGTTCTTTAACTATTTCAGAAGGTTTCAAATCACTCATACGAAAATTACAGCCTCAGGTATGACAAGCCTGTAAAAAGTCTTTTTTACAGGCAGTGTTAAGTTTTAAGTGATTAAGTGTTAAGTAAAATCAATAGGTTATTTTTTTGTTGTTTAGCAATTACAGCAGTTTTACGACTTTTTACAGTGCCATCAAGTTTTAGGCGGCACTTTTTGCGGTGCCATCATATTTCTTCAACCACAAAAACGTGATTCGTGTATACGCACAAGCCGGCGGCAATCTCCATGGACTGCCTTACAATCCCAGGGGCATCAAGACCCAGGTCCCCTGCGTTGTTTAACAGCGCGGATGCAGCAGCATGGGCCGCAACCCCGCCTGAGCCTATTGCTATGATTCCCTCGTCCGGTTCTATCACGTCTCCGTTTCCTGAAATCAGAAGCATCTGCGAGGCATCCACCGCAGTCATCATTGCCTCAAGGCGGCGCAGGTACTTGTCGGTGCGCCAGTCACGGGCCAGTTCAACAGCTGCGCGCAGAAGGTTGCCGTTGTAGCGCTCCAGCTTGCCTTCCAGCTTCTCTGAAAGGTTCAGGGCATCCGCAGTGGCTCCTGCAAACCCGACCACTATCCGGTCATTATAGATCCTGCGCACCTTTCGTGCCCGGTGCTTTATGACCGCATCGTTGAGGGTGACCTGGCCGTCTCCGGCAACTGCGGCCCTGCCGTTGTAGCGGACTGCAAGAATTGTGGTTCCGTGGAAATCAGCCATTGATTTTATGACCTTTCTTTATTTTCTCGGATGTGCGCTGTCATAGGCTGCCATAAGCCTGTCAATGCTCACATGGGTGTATTTCTGGGTGGTGGAAAGTTTTTTGTGCCCGAGAAGCTCCTGTACCATCCGCAGGTCCAGCCCGGCATCGAGCAGGTGCGTGGCAAAAGTGTGACGCAGGTCATGAGGGGATACCGGCACAGTCAGGCCCGCCGCCCTGGCTGCCTGGTCAAGCATCCTGGCAACAGAGCGCTCTGTCAGGCGTCCGCCGTTTCTGTTTAAAAAAACCGGCCCCTTCCAGATATCAGGGGTCTTTTCACTGTTGCCGTAAAGAGCCTCCCGGTATTTCCGGATTGAATCGGCTGCTTTCTTACCTATGGGCACAATCCGCTCGATTGAACCTTTTCCAGTGACGCGCACCACGCGTGAATTGAAATCTATGTCTTCCACGTCGAGTCCCACGAGTTCAGAAACCCTTATACCCGTGGAGTAAAGGGTTTCAAGAATGGCCCGGTTGCGCTTGCCCGCCGGGGTATCGTCTTTTATCGAATCTATCAGCCTGAAAATGTCGTCCACTGTCAGGTGGTTGGGAACCGGCTTGTCCTGTTTCGGCGTTAGGACAGAAGTCGCAGGATTTTCTGAAATCACCCGGTGTTTTTCCAGATAGCTGAAAAAAGATCGTATTGCAGACAGCTTCCGGGCAATGGATGTCTTTTTAATCTTCTGTCTGTGCAGCAGGCCAAGGTAGCTCCTTATTACAAGGGATCCCACCTCCTCGATTTCATGACCGCCGGTGCTGTCATCACTGCCTTCGCTGGCTTCACCGCTGTCGGCTTCCGGACGCCGGGAGACAAAAAACTCCAGGAAATCCATTAAGTCCCTTGCATACGCACGGCAGGTATGATCCGAATACCCTTTTTCAGCCGCCAGGTAATCCACAAATGCATCAACAAGCTGTGCTACGTAGGGTGCGTTCATTGAATCGCTATCATGGATTCTAGTTCACGCCAGGTTTGCACTTCGCGGAACGGATGATTTTTTCTGTTCCAGGGCTGTGCAAATACAATCGGCCGGATTCCCTCTTCTGCAAGAAGATAGCAGGTTTCCAGCCTGTCTTCCACAAAGTGGGATATGTTTCGCTGCGCAAGCACTCCGCACTTGTCTTCAAATGAACCAGTGGCCACCACCTCAATGGATCCGGGCTGAACATTCATAACCCTGCAGAGCCATTGCGATATGTGATCCGCTTCGGGCCTGGCGGTTACAAAAAGCGTGGGCCGGCAGCACATGTTTATCCGTTTGAGCACTTCAGGGGCGTCCCTGACGGGTTCAAGCGGCATTGTATACTTGCCCTCCAGGATCCTGAGGATAATCTCCCACATGACTGTTTCATCAATACCCGCGGCTCCGTTAAGATCGTAGTCGGTAATTTCCTCGTAGCGGATATGGTTTATGCCGAATTCAGCTTCGGCAATTGCCAGAAACAACGACATGGTGTCTGCCACCACCCCGTCGATATCAAAGGCCACTTCTGCAGGGGAGATTTTCAGGCTGCCGGTCACGATTACGCGACCCGCCGGGTTTTTTTCTTCAGCCTGCTTATGCGCTTTCGGTAAATATCAGCCAGTTTTTTGTCGTCCTGCTCGAGCACTGCCTGCCGGCGTCTTTTGAGCTCTCTGATCTTTTCCTTGATCTGGCGCACGGAAACGTCGGCCTGTTTTTTCCTGCCGGTATCCTCAATACCCCTGGCTTTCTTGATTGCCTTGATCAACTCGGCCTTGTTCATTCCGGAAGCGCCGGTGATATCAGGCAGGTCCCTGGCTATGTCGCGCAATTCGGTTGCGGTCATCTTCTCCAGCGGTTTTTCTTTTACCTGTTTTTCCTTTTTTCCCATGGTTTGCTCTCATCTCCGTTGTTTTTTAACCCGTTGCCAGAAAATACAAAGCGGAGGTCGCAAGCCCCCGCAATCTTATAAAATCAACCACTTCATTTAAAACATTTCAGCACCCCGTGTCAATGGATATTTAAAGGCCCATTTTTTCCATAACCTTTTTCATGTCCTCCCATACAGACCTCTTTGCAGCCGTATGCACCAGAAGGTAGGCGGGCTCATAGGTCGGCATCACTGGTATGCCCATGTATTCATGAAAGTCGCCCCTAAGCCGTGAAATCGGGGAATCTGTTTTTAAAAGCGCCTGCGCGGCAAGGCCTCCCAGAACACAGATCACATCCGGAGCCACCGCCCTGACCTGCTGCTCAAGCCAGGTCCTGCATGCCCGTGCCTCGAATTTCTCGGGCACTCGCTCTGAGGCAGGCCGGCACTTGACAGCATGGCATATGTATACCGAATCCCGGGTGCTGCCCATGGCCTCTATGATTTTCGTAAGCAGGCTCCCGGCCTCTCCGCTGTAGGCAACGCCTGTTTTTTCGTCTTCCGCCTCCGGAAAGGACCCGACGAACATAAGCCCGGCTGACGGGTTGCCCTGCCCGAAAACAACTGCACTGCGTTCATCTGCAAGGCGGCAGCGGCGACAGTTTTTAATGCGGGCCTGAAGCGATGAAAGATCTCCGGCCGTTTCAGGGCCTGCGCTCCATTCCGCCGCTATTTTCCTTCCCTTTTCACCGGCACCTATACCGGTACATCCGATACCGCGCAAAAATTTCAGGTACTGCTCTGTTTCGTGGAGGATTTCAGAAAGCCTGGAACTCATATGCTGTAATGATCCGTGTCATGGGTGGTTATGATCAAACCCGTAATGCGGCAATCCTGTCGAGAAGTATGTGGGCTGCAGTCTCCTTGTCCATAAGGGGAAGTTCTTCGGATGCCCCGTCTTTGTAAAACAGCCTTATGCGGTTGGTATCCGATTCAAAACCCGAATCCCGGCCTCCCACAAGGTTGGCTGCAATCAGGTCGAGATTTTTGGATGCAAGCTTGCTGACCGCGTTTTTTTCCAGGTCCCGGGTCTCTGCTGCAAACCCGGCCAGGATCTGTCCGGGTTTTTTCCGCTCCCCAAGCCCGGCCAGGATATCGGTTGTCCTGGCAAGTTCCAGGGTGATTCTGTCTTCGTCTTTTTTGACCTTGTGCTGCCAGGTTTCAACAGGCCTGTAGTCTGAAACAGCCGCAACCTTTATAATAACGTCAGCATCATCTGCCTGTGCAAACACTGCCTCGGCCATTTCGCCAGCGCTCGAAACATTTACCCTGCGAACCCCGTACGGTGGCTCAAGGCCCGTGGGTCCTGATACAAGTATGACATCCGCCCCCCTGCCGGCTGCGGCCTTTGCCACGGCGTAACCCATTTTTCCGGATGAAGGGTTGCTTATGTATCTTACCGGGTCAATAAACTCCCTGGTGGGGCCGGCGCTCACCACGACCTTTTTACCTGAATAGTCATTTGGAAGAAACAGTTCATAAATGCTGTCAAAAATCAGTTCAGGATCTGCCAGTCTTCCGGGTCCCACTGCCTTGCACGCAAGCTCGCCCTCGCCCGGCTCAACTATCTTGTAACCGTCTTTTTCAAGTACATCCAGGTTTCTCTGCACAGCCCTGTTTTCATACATATGGGTGTTCATGGCAGGACAGATGAACTTTGGCGCGGTTACCGCGAGCATGAGCGTAGTAAGGCAATCATCTGCAATCCCGTTTGCCAGCTTTCCTATAATATTGCCGGTGGCAGGTGCTATTACAGCGGCATCCGCCTGCTCCGCCCATGTAACATGACGCATGGGGTCTTCGGGAACTGATGCGAACATTTCAGTGTAAACAGGATTTCCGGAGATGGCCTCAAAAGTGAGCGCTCCGACAAACCATGATGCGTTTCGGGTCATTGCCACCCGTATGTCAGCCCCTGCCCTCTGCAAAAGCCTCATGAGCTCAACGCCCTTGTAACACGCGATTCCGCCTGATACGCCCAGAATTATTTTTTTCCCCCTGAGAGGTTCCATAATGGCAGCCCGTAAATTTATTGACCGGTTAATAAGCGGCTATTAATATATTATGTGAAATACCCTTGTTTGCTGAAATTGTCAAACCTGCAAAATCCAATAAAAATTCACCTGAAAAACTTTCTTGAAATTTTTATCCATGATCAATACTTTTACAATGAATCGGTGTTCGTGGAACTGGACTTCATTGCCAGGAAAGGGGGTCGCATAATGTATGATTTCATGCTTGCGCCTCAGGAACAAGAACTAAAAAAAGAGGCCCGGCAGTTCGTGCGCGAGGAAATATCAGGTGATTTTCTCCGCCGAATGGACAAGAACGAGATCACCTATCCCAGACAATTCGTGGAAAAGCTGGCGGAAAGAAGGCTTTTCGGCGTAAGGTTTCCTGAAAAATACGGCGGCCGCAACATGAGCTGGGTTGCAGAAACCGCTGCAATAGAGGAAATAGGATGCCTGGGAATGGCCCTTGGATGCGCATTTGTAATGCCGAGCATCGTGGGAGAAGCCCTGCACAAATTCGGGACTGAGGAGCAGAAGCAGAAATACCTGAAACCATATCTTGAAGGCAGGCTGGTCGCGGCAGAGGCCCTTACCGAACCCAGGGGAGGTTCTGACTTTTTCGGCGCAATGACACGTGCTGAAGACAAGGGGGACCATTTCGTGCTAAACGGGATGAAGCGCTTTGTGGTGGGCGCCGAAGGAGCTGATTTTTTCCTGGTTTACTGCCGTACGAACTTTGAGCCGGACGCGGACAAATACAGTCGTATCAGCCTGTTAATAGTCGAGCGCGGGCCCGGGGTGGAAACGGAGTATCTATACGGCCTGCTTGGATGCCGCGGCGGAGGGACCGGACGGCTTGTATTCAGAAACGCCAGGGTACCCAGGGAAAATCTTGTTGGCGAACTTCACGGCGGGGCTTTATGTTTTAACCAAATGATGATACCTGAAAGGCTCACGTCTGCGGCAGGCTGCCTGGGCGCGTGGGGGGCGCTGGACCTGGCTGTTAGGTATTCAAACAAAAGGCGCGCATTCGGAAAAGAAATCCGCAAATACCAGGCTGTAAGCTTCAATGTTGCGGACTCGATCACCAGGCTTGATGCAGCCCGCGCAATAACCTACATGGCCGCGCGCGCAGTGGATGAAAACTATCCCGGCGTGCGTAGGCTGGTAAGCGAGGCAAAGCGTTACTCAACCGAGTCGGCGTGGGATATTGTAAACAATGCAATGCAGATAATGGGCGGCATCGGTTATACAGAGGTTTATCCAATCGAACGGGCGCTGCGGGACATCCGCCTCGGCATGATCTGGACCGGCACCTCGGAGATCATGAACCTGCTGATTCAGCACGAATACTACAACGAGGTACTTGACCCTGCATATGACCGCCGCAGGATGGAGCAGGACGCAATGATGCCTGATGAAACCGAGCGCTGCTTCACGGACGAGGATATGGAACAAGTGTTTAACAATCCTTCCGGCTGATAAATTTCATGCCGGAAAACCGGTCCGGATATTTGCAATATACGAACATTATATATGAGTATAGAGGCCTAAACACTTTTTACACAACAAACCAGCAGCCAGCTATGAAAGGAGGGCGGATTTTGGCTCTAAAAACCCTTGAACAACTAAAACTCGAGGAAAGGGAAGCCCGAAGGAAGCTTATCGCGGATGCCGCAAAAGAGCTTTTTACCCAGAAGGAATTCAGGCATGTCACTGTCCGGGAAATAGCAAAGTCAGCCGGCGTTAGCGTGGGGACCATCTACAACCACTATGCAAGCCTGGACGAGCTTTTTCTGGACGTATTTCTGGAAAGCGGCAGGGAAATAACCAGGCTCATGAACATGGCCCTTGCAGATGAAAGCCCCGAGGCCTTCCGAAGGCTCTGCCGGATGTATATCAATTATTTGAACGAAAACATGACATTTTTCCAGATGATGAGCCGCTTTATCCTTGGAGGGGGGCTTACGGAAAATGCAACAAAAAGGCTCAACGAGATAATGCGCCCCATGATGGACCGCCTGGAACAGGGCGTGCGCCTGGCAGGCATACGTACGGATACGCGCAAATCAGCCCACGCCGCTTTTTCCGCATTAAACGGAATAATTCTTAGCTATGCGCGCTATCCGGGCAGGGACCAGGAAGAAATAAGGTCATACATGCTGCAGCTTGCAGACATGATTGCATCTACTTTTGAGGCATCTGCTGAGACTTCTCACAGCAATTGATCATGGAAAGCACCCCTGTAAGCAGCCGCGAGTTAACGGATAAAGCCTCACCCTGATAAATGGTGGCATTTCCGGACCAGTCACCGAAATATCCGCCCGCCTCTTTGAGTATGGGCGGAAAGGGGGCGCAGTCCCATACATTCATTACCGGATCCAGCATTACCTCCGCACGTCCGGTGGCAACAAGGCTGTGCCCGTAGGCGTCTCCCCAGCCCGCCCTCACCCAGGCGGCCTTTTTTATTCTTTCCCATGCCTGCTTGCGGCCGAAGGCTTCAAAGCTGCCTGCGTCCGTAAACGCCACAACAGCCTTTGAAAGCTCCGAGACCGAAGAAACCCTTGCCCGGCGGCCGTTAAACCAGCACCCGTGCCCGGTGGCGGCCGTAACCATCTCGTTTAAGGCGGGAAAATACGCGGCGCCAACTTCCACGACTCCCTCGATTTCAAGGCCCATGAGAACCCCGTAAAGAGGCACGCCGCGGACAAACGCCTTGGTCCCGTCAATGGGGTCAATGTACCAGCAATGGGTTTTATCACTATGACTCGAGGCTCCGAATTCTTCTCCCACAACCGCATGGCCGGGGTACTGCTTTTCAATCCTGGAACGGATCAGTTCCTCGGCCTTTTTGTCAGCAACTGTAACCGGCGTGTCATCTTCCTTTAACTCCGGCCTGGTGCCTGACTGAAAATACCCCAGGGTAAGCCTGCCTGCGAGGTATGCGGTTTCAGCGGCAAATTCCATATATGATTGATACATAACAAAGACCTTTTTCAGAAAAACTATATCATGTGGCGTCTTCTGCCGAGTGCCCGTATTCAGAAAGCTCCGCTGAGACGCCTTCTTCACCGCGTGGAACCAGCCGGTAGATACGGTCCGCGTATCTGCTGAAAAATGCGGGATCATGATGCGAAACCATAAGCACCTGAAAGCCCAGGGCGCTGCCCGCATCATGGACGATCCTTACAAGCCTCGGTACCAGATCGGGATGCAGCCAGCAGTCCTGCTCGTCCAATACCAGAAAGCGCCTGTGTATGTTTTCATCAAGCGTGGTAAGCGCAAACATCCTGAGGCCCACAGACAAAATATTTGCAACTGATCCGCCCTGCCCTTTTAAAATGTCTTCCCTGTTTCCGTTGCGCTCAATCCAGAACTCCACGCTTGCTGCGTTTCGCTTCCAGTCCACGTCTGCTTTCAGAGCCACCGGCTGCTCAAGTACCTCCTGCAGGGCGATGGTCAGCTTTTGCTCGATTACGTCCAGGACCTGCCGGAAAAGTTTTTGATTCAGGGTCTCGAGGGCTTCTGACACTTTTTCGGAAATGGAAAGGTATTTGCGGGTCTCAGACAGGCGCGCTTCAATTCCCTCCAGGTCTTTTTCAGCCTGCTCGCGCCAGGCGGAAAGCCTTGTCAGGCGCTGCCGCACTGCAGACGGATCGGGTATGCCTGTATCTTCGCCTGTATTCATCTGCTGCTTTCCTGTGAATCGGCGTTTTTGTATTTTTCCTCCACGGCTGAAAGGTCTGATTCAACCCTGTCGAGTTTCTGCTGGTACTCGGCCCGCCTGCGTTCGTTTTCAGCCTGCATCTGTTCGAGCTTCTGCTTTAAGGCGCCTATATCGTCAGTGCCGTATTCCTTTCTGGCCTGTTCTTTTAATTCCTCGAGCTGCTTTCTGGCATTTTCAAGGTTTGCCTCTGCCTGAATCTTCTTTCGGTGAAGCTTTTCATACCTCTGCTTTAACTCGTCCATGCTTTGCCTGGCCCGGCCTGATTCATTCATTTTTCATCACCTCGTCTGCAAGGTTGCGGATTTCGGATGCCACGTCTGGTTCAAACAAGTCCAGGTTTTTTTCCAGAAACTCTGCCAGCCCCTGGCCTGTCCGGGTCCGCCGTGCCTGGAGCTCGGCAAGCCCGGCAACAAATGCAGATCCCTGTTCCTGCAGAGCCTCATCCTCAAGTGCCTCGTAAAATACCTCGTCAAACGGCTTGTGAGGAACCGTGACATGAGTGCACGAAACCCCTTTGGCATCAATGTCCAGGCGGAGCACTGCCGGTGTGTGGCTTCGGGCTGCATCGCTTCTTGACCTGCGGGTTATGTTTCCGGGAACTATCCACCTGGTAGAGCCCCTTACCACCTCTCCTAAGCACCTGTGGATATGACCGTTTATCACAATGTCAATACCAGGTATTTCGCCTACTTTAATCCTGCCCTGGTCCTCGTATCCCGGAACGATGGTATCATGGTGGGCAAGCCATATAACAAAGGGTTTTTCGCAGCCGTCTTTTGCAAAAGCATTGCTGTCAAATGATTTCGGCAGGCGCCGCCCCCACGGGGTGCCGCCTATGATTACACGCATGCCGGATATTATTGCGGGGTAAGTCGTGTTTTCATCCAGAAGCCTCAAGTGCCCGGATTCCTGTAGCACCCGGATGCTGTCGTCTGCAGTAATCGAGTTCTCATGAACATCGTGGTTTCCGTAAATACAGGGCACGTCCCTGCCCGCCAGTTCCATCAGGGATACCAGCAGCCAGTTCGGGTTGTTTCTCGGCAGGTGAAACAGGTCTCCCAGAAGCACTGGCAGCAGAGCCTGTTGCCTTGCGTAATTAAAGCACCAGCGAAGTTTCTCCAGGACCACGGCGGGATAATCGTCGCAGCGGAACCCAGGTATCCTGCCTTCCAGGTGGGGATCGCCGATTGCAAGTATACCCCTGCATCCCGTCTGTATGAACCCGGGGACAGTCATTTTCCTTTCACATCAGCGCAATCCGCGGTGCTTTCCAGGACATGATCCGCATCCATGGGCTGACCGCAGGTAGGGCATATTTTGTTTGAATCAATAAACACTCGCAATTCCCTTTCAGCCTCTTCAAGACGATCCCCGGCCTCCTTTAGCCGGGCCCTGCACTGATCCTGAGCCTTCTGCGCCTTTTCAAGCGCTTCAATATGCCTGCCGATGGCACCAGTGTCAAGCATTTCAGGGGGCTGCGCGCAGTTGTCAAGCATGGCGTCTTTTGCCCCGGTTTTTTCCAGGGTAAAATAAAGAGCTTCCATCCGCGAGACAAGATATGACAGGGGCCTGGTATCTTCGGTTTCAGGCGGCGTGCAAAGCCCGGCGGCAGCCTTCGCAAAATCTGATTGCGCCTTAATGCGCCATTGCTGAGTTTCAACCTGGCAAATCATTGCGGAAAGTGGTTCCGTTGGAATCTCTTCGGGAGGGGGAAAAAGCGATTGTGCTGCAGAGGCTGTATCCTCATAACGCCCTGCCATGGCCTTTGCCTGCTTCATTGAAGCCACATGGCGATAAAGCGCTCCAATTTCCGAATCCGTGCGCACGACAAGGGCGTATTGCGCCTCAATTTCTTTAACATCCTTTTGGATGCCTTCTATGGGTTCGAGGGTAAAAAGTCTTTTCTGCAGACGCAAAGCCTCTTTTACAAGCCGGGATTCCTCGCTTTTTGCCTCCTTTACCTTGGCGCGGTGCCTGTTTTGCATTTCAATCAGCTTGATTGCATCCGAGGAAGAGGCAAAAAACGTGGCCCTTCTGGCAGGAGACTCGTCTAACAGGAAAATCGGTTTTTTCTGTTCCCCGAAATGAACGTCAAAAGGATCAGTTTCAGTCTCCACCAGCGGAAGACGCAAAAGACCGTGCAGATCCTCCGGGACCGATCCGCGCAGACGGTGAACTTCCCTGCCGTTTACGGTGTAGCTGACAGTACCGCTTTTGCGCTTCCACTCCAGCACGTGGCCTTCGCCGGTTTCCAGCATAATCCTGCATTCGCGCTGACCGTGCCTGACCATATAGTCGCCTGAGATGTTTCTGCACAGAATCTGCAGGGCGGAAATCACCGCGGACTTACCCGTGTTGTTCTCCCCGGTGATCACGGTCAGGCCGGATGCGGGCTCGATAACCGTGTGAGGATGGGACATGAAATTGACAAGCTCTATGCGGCGTATCACTTGAAACTCTCTTGAGCGCTTAAGACCGGTTTGTCAGGACATTTTTTTTAAAAGCTGATTTGCCGCCGTGAGCATTGGGTCCCATACCGGGGAAAATGGGGGAGCATATGCAAGATCGCACTGGGCAAAGGTCTCGAGGCTCATTTTCCCCTGCAGGGCCACGGCCGGGCCGTTTATCCGGTGGGCGGCGCCTTCGGTGGATACAATCTGCATGCCCAGCAGTCTGCCTGTGACTGTATCCCCCACCGCATTTACCCAGATTGGTACCGAGCCCGGATGAGCATGGGCCCTGGTGCGCGATTCGATCACAACTTCCTTCGGGGAGAAACCTGATTTTTCCGCCTGGCTGAAATTAAGACCGGTGCGGGCAACTTCCTGGTCGAAAACCTTGAAAACCGAGGTTCCGGCAACTCCCTGAAGACTTGTGACATCGCCTTCAAGATTGTCAGCAACCGCCCAGCCGCCCCTGTTGGCGCGCAGGGCGAGCGGAATCCAGACTTTTTCACCGGTCACCACGTGGTACGCATCAGCGCAGTCGCCTGCTGAAAAAATGTCAGGATCAGAGGTGCGCATATACCTGTCAACCGCCACTGAATTGCCCGGACCCGTATCAAGCCCTGCATCCGATGCAATAAAACTGTTCGGTACAACCCCGATTCCCACCAGCACAATGTCGCCTTCAACTGACATGTCACCGCAGTTGGCGCAAAGCCGGCCGCCGCGCTGTTCAATGCTTTGTAACGTGCAGGACTCATTCAGCTCTATTCCGCGCTGTTCGAGGTTTTCACGTACCTTTGAGGCAATCTCGCGGTTATAGCCTGACAAAAACCCCCTGCCCGCCATCTTTACGTTTATTCCAAGCTCGGCAAATGCCTCGCACATTTCCATGCCTATGTATCCCATGCCTATGATAACGGCATCGCGAACACGGTTTTCTTTTATGTATTCCTTTATTTTTCTGCCGTCTTCAAGGTTTTTAAGGGGCATGACACCGGCAAGATCAATTCCGGGAATATCAGGCATCACAGGGGATGCCCCTGTTGCTATCAAAAGCTTGTCCCAGGAAAATTCCAGTGTTTTTCCCGCCGGGCCGGCGGCTTTTACCAGGCGGTTTTTCCTGTCTATGGATTCCGCCCTGCAGCCTGTGAGGAGGTTGATACCCTGTTTTTCCCGGAAGACTTCCGCCGTGCGTACCACGAGATCGCCTATGGCCCTGGAGGGATCGGATATGTTGTAAGGCATGCCGCAGGCACTGTATGACACGTCCTGGGTCTGCTCGAGCACCGTGATGGCAAGGTCCGGATAATGACGCCCCGCCCTGCTGGCAGCGCTCATGCCTGCTGCATCCCCGCCTATTATCAGAAAGTTCTTCATAGCTGCACCCTACTGGTTTTCTGTTATGGAAAATCTCCACGCGCAATACCATTGATCCGGATGATCGTCAGGAGGGCATCCTATGCATTCTGTTGTGATGCGCTCGTCTATTGCACGTGCAAAATAGGTATACTCAACAAGCCCGGCTGACTTGCAGGGATAATCAGGAAGGTTTCTGCGCTTTCTTGCAGCCTGGACCCTGCAGTTGTTCATCTGAAATACGAAACTGTTCTGACCTTCGTCAATAATTGACTGGGTATTGACATTTGCATAAAGCCTGTATCCCAGCGCTTTTTTCAGGCCATCCAGACCGGGATTTGCGGGAAGATCAAGCATTTTGCGTATCATATCGGCCTCAACTGGCGAAAACTGTGCCCAGCACGAGTCATTGCACCTTTTGGCCTCGCTCATGCCGTAGTTGTTTTCAACGGTCTGAAACCAGATTCCGTCATTTGCAAGCCAGTTGGCGCTTGCCGCCTCTATGAGCTTTCTTAAGTTTTCTTCAGGCATTTTGGCAAGCCCGGCAGGCAGGTCGTCTTTTAGCTCAAAGCCTAGCACTTTTGACAGGCGCTTCATCTGAACGCGGCAGCTTGTCTCGGCCACCTGGCCGAGCATCTCCATGGCCCTTTCGTGGCCCATCTGGTGGCGGACCTCGGTGAACCACAGCACGTGATGAACAATAGTCCTGTGAAACATTTCCGCGGCGTATTGCGCAAGATCTGCAGCCGGCATTTCCTGTGGGGAGCTGTTGGCTGATTCAGAGTTCTGCTGATTCATTTATTTCTCCTGGGGTGTTAATGCAGTGAACAAACACGAAGTTCGAAGCACTAATTACAAAACAAATTCAAACGATCAAAA
>JBKHES010000025.1:0-23107 GCA_046540695.1 Desulfobacterales bacterium | reverse complement strand
AATTTCCCATGAAATGATGAACATGGGATGGCTGATCTCATATTTCAAGTTACAATAATAATTCATCACGGCTTATGCAACCCCCTGATTTGAAATCTCCCTGTTCCCGCCTTGACAAAAAGGCCAAGCAAGGCCATTATCTGCAGATCAACCTTTAATGTTTAACCCAGATTTTCCACCCGGCAGGGCACTGCAATGAATGAAGGTAAAATCCGGAACCAGACAGGCATAAAACGGTTTTTCGATATACACCCGCCTGTTTTCTGGCCCGCAACCATGCTTCTTGCGCTTTTTATAGCCGTCACACTTGTTGTGGGCAAGCCCATGGAAAGCGTATTCTCAGCTATCCAGGAAAGTATATCAAATAACTTCGGATGGTTTCTTATAATCTCGGTGAACTTCTACCTTGTTGTAATGCTCTTCATAGCATTCAGTAAATACGGCTCCATAAAACTCGGGGGAAGAAACGCTGTTCCTGAATTTTCAAGGACCTCGTGGTTTGCCATGCTTTTTTCAGCGGGCATGGGCATAGGCATTCTTTTCTGGAGCGTGGCCGAGCCCATCTATCACTTCTCTGACTCTCCGTTTGCAGGGTCAGACACGGCAGAGGCCGCAAAAGAGGCAATGCTGACAACTTTTCTGCACTGGGGTCTTCATCCCTGGGCAATATACGCCCTGGTGGGAATGTCTCTTGCCTTTTTCGCATTCAACCGGGACAAGCCGCTTGCAATACGTTCGGTCTTCTACCCGCTGCTGGGAGACAGGGTTTACGGACCCTGGGGGGATACCATAGACGTTGTGGCAGTACTTTCAACAATGTTCGGCCTTGCAACGTCTTTGGGACTGGGAGTGCAGCAGGTAAACGCAGGCCTTGGACATCTTTTCGGCATGCCGGAAAACGTCTATATCCAGATTCTGCTCATAGTAGCTATAACCGCTGCCGCGGGCCTGTCAGTGGCATCCGGCCTGGACCAGGGAGTAAAGAGGCTTTCGGAAATCAATATGAACCTCGGGGCAGTGCTGCTTGCATTTGTCCTGATCGCGGGGCCCACCCTTTTCATACTCGACACATACGTGCAGAACACAGGCTCCTACTTAAACGATTTTTTCCGGATCAGCTCATGGACAGAAGGCTACAGCAACGGGAACTGGCAGAACAGCTGGACTATTTTTTACTGGTCCTGGTGGATTTCCTGGTCTCCTTTTGTGGGAATGTTTATCGCAAGGATATCCAGGGGCCGCACGCTGCGCGAATTCGTTTTAAGCGTGCTGATAGTGCCATCGCTTCTGACTTTTTTTTGGCTCACAACATTCGGCGGATCAGCAATTTTTCTGGAATTAAACCAGCTAGGCGAGGTTACGGATGCAGCAAAGGAAAACGTTGCAATCTCCATATTCGCACTGCTGGAAAATTTCCCGCTGGCCGTAGTGGCCAATATTGCAGCCATCCTTCTTGTGGCCAGCTTTTTTATAACATCCTCGGATTCCGGCTCCCTGGTGGTGGACACATTCACGTCGGGCGGCAAGCTGGCATCGCCTGTAACCCAGCGGATATTCTGGGCTGCCACCCAGGGAGCAGTTGCTGCCGTGCTTCTTTTCGGAGGAGGACTCGAAGCGCTGCAGACAGCATCTATCACAATGGGACTGCCGTTTTCCGTGGTCCTGATTTTAATGGGCTGGAGTCTTAAAAAGGGCCTGGAAAAAGAATACGAGGCAGAGCAGATGAGGGTCCGCACCATTGAAAGGGAAAGCTATAATCAACTGATCCAGGAGCTTATAGACAAAAAAACCGGCAAAACCGCCGGAGGCGGCAAAAACCCGGAAGATGGCACGGAGAAAAAATAATATGGAACCCATAGAAAATATCCTGGCATGCCTGGATCTTACGGAAATAGATGATTACGTGATCAGTTACGCCGCTCACACAGCAGAAATCTTCAGGGCGCAAAGCGCCACCTTTGTCCACGTGATCCAGGCCTATGACCTGCCGGACCGCAGAAGCAAATCATTTCCGGATGTAAAAAGCTCCCTTAACTCCATGATACAAGAAGAACTCGATGAACGGATAGATCCGGCTTTCCGGCAGAAAGTAAAAACAGAAGTTGCCATAAGGGTGGCTGAAGTAAACGCGGCGGATGAGATTCTTTCCTTTGTCCGGGAAACAAATACCGACCTCATGCTTCTCGGCCAGAAACACGGCGAGGACAGGGAGGGCAGATACGGCAGAAGGGTGGCCGCGGAATCAGGCTGCGATATTGTGTTTGTACCTGAAAATCCTCCTGACGGTGTTTCGGCCATATTGTGCGCGATTGATTATTCCAGTTCATCAACAGGCGCCTTTGACAGGGCTCTTCACCTTCAGCAGACCCTGGGAGCCTCGGTGACCTGCTACTATATCCAGGACGTGACAAAGACTTATTTTCCCGTTTCAACCAGCAAAAGCGCAAGCCGCAGCCAGAGCAGGGCTGAAGCAAAGCACCGGCAGTTAATAGAGTCTTTCGGGCTGAACCCTGATGACTATCCCTGCAGGATAGATACCACGGATCAACTGGCAAGCGAGGCTGAAAAAATCTGCCGGATCGCGGATGAAGAAAAAGCGGATCTTGTCATTGTAGGCGCGCAGGGCGATACAGCCAGCGAGACATCACTTCTGGGCAATGTTTCCGAGACCCTGCGGCGCATGGAAAAATACACACCTGTGATGATAGTAAAACACGTGCAGGATAAAAAATTCTTCTCCGAGATAATAGGCCGGGTGACGACCTCCTGATCAGGGCCCGGCTTTGCCCGGGCTTGCATTCTGCTGCCGGCTGTTCTATGCTGGAGCAATTACCATCAATGACCCCATGGACAGAAACCGGGACAAAAAAGGAGGCGGGCAAAATGATTCTCATTGTTCCCATAGGACCGCTCCCAATATACCTTATTTCATGGCTCCATGACAACCTCGGGGTTTTCACGGACAACAGCACCGTTGAAGTGGGGAAAGCCGTGCCCCTGCCGCGGGAGGGCTACGACAGGCAAAGGGAACAATATCGCGCCGAAGTTTTAATCGAGCTGCTAACGGCAATGAAGCATCCCGGCGCGGAAAGGATAGTGGGGTTAATTGACCAGGACTGCTACAGCCAGGACCTTAACTTTGTTTTCGGGCAGGCGTCTTTGAAAGGCAGGGAGGCTTTTGTGGCCCTGCCCAGGCTTCGCCCGGACTGCTCAGGCATGGAAGAGGATAAAAATCTTTTCAAAAACCGGGTTTTAAAGGAAATTGTCCATGAGCTCGGCCACACCTGGGGCCTGCCCCATTGCGACCGTCCCGGCTGCGTCATGCGCTTTTCCAATTCAGCAGACGACACGGACCGGAAAAATCCCGTATTCTGCAGCCGCTGCGCAGCCATGCTTAAGCGATAATGCAGCAGGCAACCCGCCGGCCGGGATCTTAAGACACCCGGCCGAACACAACCGCGGTCCTGGTGGGAAGATAAATCTGCAGAAAATCGCGCCGGTTTTTCTCATCGTTCATTGTAAAGTGAACCTGATCTTCATCAAGGCGTCCGTGTCCACCGTACCCGGCAGCATCTGAATCCAGTACCATTTCGTACTTACCTGCCGGCGCGCTTATCCTGTAGTCGGTATGCGATTTTGCCGGATGGAAATTGAATGCGAAGACAAGGCCCTTTCTTTCAAATGCCAGGACCTTGCTGTCTTCGTTTTCGTGGAGCAGCCGGGGATCGGGCTTTCCCGGAATCCCGTATTTCTCAGCAACCATGATCATGTCGCGGTCAAATTTATTGAGATATTTGTACTTAAGCTCGTCTGAGTCAGCAAGATGCCACTGCCTCCGGGCATACCTGTATGACCAGCCGTTCTCCTGCCTTGGAAAATCTATCCACTCCGGATGTCCGAACTCGTTTCCCATGAAATTGAGATACCCGTGACCGGCTGAGGCCAGGGTCACCAGCCGGATCATCTTGTGAAGAGCAATTCCGCGATCAACTCCGGGATGCGGATCATCGGCCTTCATGTGCGTATACATGTCCCGGCCTATGAGCCGGAAAATAAGGGTCTGATCGCCGACCAGGGCCTGGTCGTGGGATTCTGCGTAGCTTATTGTCTTTTCCTCTTTTCTGCGGTTTGTCAGTTCGTGCCAGATGCCGCCGATTGGCCAGTTTTCATCCCTGTATTCCTTGATAACTTTTATCCAGTTGTCCGGGATGCCCATTGAAAACCTGTAGTCAAAGCCGGTGCCGCCGGATTCGTTTTCCAGGGCAAGTCCCGGCATCCCGCTTACATCCTCTGCTATTGTGACCGCATCCGGCCTGAGTTCGTGCACAACCCTGTTTGCCAGGGTAAGATAGGCAAGGGCTTCTTCATCAACGCTGTTGTCAAAATAGTCCTCATATGAAACAAATGCCTTTTCCAGGCCGTGGTGGGTATAGAGCATGCTAGTGATTCCGTCGAAACGGAACCCGTCAAATCCGTATTCATCCAGCCAGAACCTGCAGTTGGAAAGAAGGAAATGAAGAACCTGGTACTTTGAGTAATCAAAAAGCCTCGAGTCCCAGGCGGTGTGGTATCCCCTGGAGCCTTCGTGGAAATACTGGTAAGTGGTGCCGTCAAATCTGCTGAGCCCTTCTGCCTCATTTGTAACCGAATGAGAATGAACAAGATCCATGACCACTGCAATGCCCTCGCCGTGGGCTGCATCCACGAGCTCCTTTAAATCCTCCGGGGTTCCGAAACGAGAGGATGCGGCAAAAAAATTCGATACCTGGTAGCCGAACGAGGCGTAATAGGGATGTTCCTGCACGGCCATAAGCTGGATGGTATTATATCCCAGTTTTTTTATCCTCGGAAGCACGTTGCGGGTAAACTCCCCGTAAGTGCCTATCTTTTCTTCCTCCTGGGCCATTCCCACGTGGACCTCGTAGATCAGCGGGGGGCACTCCGGGCGCTTAAACCCGGGGTTCCGCCATTTATAAGGCTCCTGCGGCATCCACACCTGGGCGTTGAAAATAAGGGTCTCCGGATCCTGGACCACCCTGCGCGCATATGCGGGGATCCTGTCTCCGCTGCCGCCGGGCCAGAAAATCCTGAGCCTGTATAGCTGCCTGTGCGCAAGGATGTCCGCGGAAAGGCGGATTTCCCAGACACCTGGTTCAGCCGTCTGCCAAAGAGCGAATCCGTCGTCTTCGCGCCATAGAGTAAAATCCCCGATCAGGTAAACCGATTCAGCGTTGGGCGCCCATTCCCTGAACACCCACTGATTATCCCTGAAATGCAGGCCGAAATATTCATGCCCGGCGGCGAAATCAGAAAGGCTCATCTTTGCGCCGGTCAGCTTTGGTTCCAGGGAGTTTATCTTTTCAGCCCGCCTGGAGATAACCTCTTCATAGGGCTTCAGGTAAGAGTCAAGTTCCAGCAGCCTTTGCCAGGGTTCACTGGCTTTCTTTTTCCTGTTCTGCATAATGCTCCTTTATCAGAGGCCGCCGGAGCATCCTTTCATAAAGCTCTATGTAGCGGCCCGCTGTAACTTCATGATTGAACAAAGCCGCACTTTGCTCCATTATCCGGAAAACCTGGCGCGCCCTGGTGCCGGAGGACCTTCGGTGAAATGCCATGGCCTGGTCCACTGCCCACATAAGACCTGAACTGTCGAACACCTCGAACAAAAACCCGTTTCCCCTGTCATTTTCAGGATCCAGGTGTGTTACCGTGTCATGGATGCCCCCGGTGTCGTGGGCAACCGGCAGGGTGCCGTACTTGGGGCCGATCATCTGCGGGAGCCCGCAGGGTTCAAATCTCGAAGGCATGAGCACGAAATCAGAAGCCCCGTAAGCCTGCCGTGACAGGGCTTCAAAAAAATTACACACTGCAACCCGCCTTTCAAGGCCGTGAAAATCAACTATGGAAAGAAAATGTCTCTGGAATTCCCCCCCTGCCACGAAAACAAGCTGCAGGTTACGCTCCCAGTACTTTGAAACCATGTGATAAAGAACATCTGCCAGAATCTGGCATCCCTTCTGAACAGGATCAAGCCTTGAAGGCCAGAAAAACAGGGCGGCATCCCCGTCCTGGCTAAGCCCCAGGCGCTTCTGGAGATAAAGCTTGTTTTCCCGCTTCCCCTCAGCATGATCTTGCCTTGCGTAATTGCGAAAGAGCTCGGGATCAGAAGACGGTTCATAAGAAGGATCAGGGGCGTTTAAAATGCCGTAGGCGCATTCAGCCTCTGCCTTGTTTACAAGCTCCCTGCGCAGTGAACCAGATATAAAATGGTGCCTGCCTGAAACTATTTCATTTAAAAAAGTTGGACTTACAGTGTTTACAAAATGGGCTGCAAACACCCCGCTCACCAGGAAATCAACCGGATTGCCCCCTCTGGCCTGCTCGTAGTTTACAGCCATGTAATCATAATAAAGATTATACCAGAATTCAGCTGCATCTATCCCCCTGTCTTCTATCTCGGCAAGGGAAGCCTTGACTGTATGAATATTGTGGATTGTAAAAAGCGACGGTATTCCGGCAGTCCTTGCATATGCGGGGATAAGCCCTGTCATCCAGTCGTTGCAGTGGATCATGTCGGGCCTGACCCTGGGCATGATATTGTTGATCACCTCGCGCTGGAATGCCAGGGCGATTTTCAGGTTCTCCTGGGAAAGGTCGGAATACACGTTGTCCACATAGTAAAAAGCCCTGTCCTCGGCCAGGTGCAGGCGTTCTTCAGGCAGGTACTTTCTGTAGGTGTCAAGTTCCCTCTGGTACAGCTCCCACAGAGACCCTCCTATATTTTTGTGAAATATCCCCCTGTAATCCGGCATGGCCACGTGGACGTCCGCGCCCAGCGCAAAAAGCTTGCTTATCAGTGCCGCGGAAACATCTGCAAGCCCTCCGGCCTTGGCAGAAAGGTAGTTTGCTATGTTGCCCATGCCCCGGGGCAGGTAGGTAACTTCCGGGGTCACGATAAGCACCCTGGGATTTTTTTCTGACTTAGGCAATATAAACTCCTTCCCGGACCTTACGCCCAGGTTAGAAAACCTGGGGTATGCTTCAGGTATTCGTCTCCCCTTGGAATCACCCTGGCTGTAAAACCGAACCTGCCCGCGTGTTCGCAGGGGACCCGGCATGCATAAAGGTAACTTCCCTCGCCCAGGTCTTCGACCATCTCCATTTTTGCAACCCTGGCGTCTCTTAGCTCGTCCACCGCCTTTAAGGCGCCGTAATAAAGCTCCACTTCCACTTCTTCCGGAGTCAGAACGTTAAGATAGACCTCAGAGGTAACCCTGAAGGTGTCGCCCACCCTGTAGGGAACTCCTGTTTCACTTTCAGGGGGCTTGACATGAACAGCAGGCCATTCGTTCTGCAGCCTTCTTCTCTGCGATACAAGGCTTTGTGCTGCTTTAGCCCCGTCTTCAGTAAGCCTGTTGTAATTTTCAAGTGCAGGCAGATAATAATTGTTCTCATACCTGCTGACCATGCTGTGGGCGCAGAAATCTCTTAACACGAGCTTCATTGACTCCTTCATCATCTCCACCCACCTGTCAGGAGTATCACCCTCGCGCCTGTCATAGAACATAGGGATTACATCGTTTTCAAGTATATTGTAAAGGGCCCGGCATTCCACTTCATCCTGGTACGAATGGTCCTGGTATTCCTCTCCGTAACCTATGCTCCAGCCGCACTTGTCGCTGTAACCCTCGGCCCACCAGCCGTCAAGGATGCTCAGGTTCAGGACCCCGTTTACCGCCGCCTTCATCCCCGAGGTTCCGCAGGCCTCAAGAGGCCGGCGGGGGGTGTTTAGCCATACATCAACGCCCTGGACCAGTTGACGGCCAAGGCTGATGTCGTAGTCCTCCAGGAAAACTATCCTGTTGCGCATGCCCTGGCGATGGGCAAACTCCACCACCTGGCGAATAAGATTCTTTCCCTCCTCGTCTTTGGGGTGGGCCTTGCCAGCGAATACGAACTGTATGGGCCTGTTCTTTGAATTTATAAGTCTTTGAAGACGTTCCGGATCCATAAACAGGAGGTATGCGCGCTTGTAGGTGGCAAACCTCCTGGCAAATCCTATGGTAAGTATCTCGGGATCAAGCACGGACTCGGCTTCCTCCATTACCGCCTTGGGCGCATTTCTTCTGCCGTACTGCCTTACCATCATTGTCCTGCAGGTGCGCACCAGGCGGGACCTGCTCATCTCCCTTGCCCGCCATATTTCTTCGTTGTAAATCTGATCGATCCGCTCTGCCTGCCCGGCGTGTGAGTTGTTTATATACCAGTCAGGGCCCAGGTAACGTTCAAACAGCATGTGGTTTTCAATTGAGATCCAGGACGGTATGTGGATCCCGTTGGTTACGTGGGAAATCGGAACCTCTTCAACGGGGCGGTTGGGCCATACATACTGCCACATCTGCCTGGCCACTTTTCCGTGGAGCCGGCTGACACCGTTGCAGAACTGGGAAAACGAAAGGGCCAGCACGAACATGGAAACCCTGCCCTGGGGATCGAATTTCTTTCCGGCCTGACCCCATGAGAGAATGGTTTCCACCGGGACGTCAAGCCTTTTTTCATAGGGCTCAAGATAGGGCCGGACAAGATCCGCGGAAAACTCGTCGTGGCCGGCAGCCACAGGCGTGTGTGTGGTAAAGACCATGCTACGGGGAACAATTTCCAGGGCGGTCTTTAAATCCACCCCGCAGGTTTCCATGATCTGGGCTATGCGCTCTATGCATAAAAAAGCGCAATGCCCCTCGTTCATGTGGCATACCGTGGGATGGATATTCAACTGCTCCAAAACCTTCATCCCGCCTATACCCAGCAACACTTCCTGGGCCAGCCGGGTTGAGGACTCGCCCGCATAAAGCCTGGCGGTTATTTCGCGGATCTCCGGCGGGTTTTCAGCAAGATTTGTATCCAGAAGATACAAAAGAACACGGCCCACCTTGACAACCCACACCTGGGCGTGGATGGGTCCTTCAGGGCCCTGCACCGTGACGACAACCTCCCTGCCCCCGGCGTCCTTGGCCCTGTTCACCGGCAGGTGAAAAATGTCGTTTTCAGGGTAATTCTCCTGCTGCCAGCCCTCATGATCCAGGGACTGGCGGAAATAGCCCTGCCTGTAAAGGAGCCCCACGGCAACCATGGGTACTTTGAGATCGGATGCCGCCTTGAGATGATCCCCCGCAAGCACTCCCAGGCCGCCCGAGAAAAAGGGAAGGCTTTCATGAATTCCGAACTCCATGGAAAAATAGGCCACCCTGCCTTCTTTTCCATAAGGGGTCCGGGAGTAGTCAACAGGTGTTTTCACCTCTTTTTCAAATTTTTCCTGCACCCGGTCCAGGTGAGCCAGAAACCCCTCGTCCCGGGCTCCCCTTTCGAACCGCTCCTGGTTTATCAGGGTGGCAAACACAATGGGGTTGCGTCCCGAGCGCTCCCAAAGCCTTGGATCAACGCGCCTGAACAGCTCAACCGCATCCAGGCGCCAGCACCACCACATGTTCCTGGCAAGTGTTTCAATAAACTCCAGGCGCTGCGGTATCCTTGGATATACCTGGTATGTCTTCAACGTGCTCATAATCTCCTTCCTAAATTGCTTGATAATCGCTCAATTTAGGCCTTTACTTGAGCTTCTTTGTCAGATTTTTCCAGACCCTGTATAGCTCGCTTGCGCCCCAGGCCTGGGCATCACAGCCCCTCTGTGCGTGCGGGGCGTCGCCGTCGAGTATTTCGGGCACGTGACCGACACAGCCATGGTTTATCAGACGCGCGGAGCTGCCCAGCCTTGCCAGGGCCGAGGGTATGGCGGAATCTCCGTAAACCTTTGCCCATGCCTCGCAGAATGAAGGAAACACCCACGTCCATGCGGTGCCGTTGTGATATGCCGGTTTCCTGGAGGTATCCTCGTCTCCTGCATAAACGCCCCGGTAGGGATAATAGGGATCTCCAAGCACGTGTTCATTGTGCCGAATCTCAACCGGGTAATCAACCCTGCGGTCTGCAAGGCTTCGGATTGCCCCCGGCACAAGCAGTTCTTCACAAGCGGAAAGCACCGACCTGCATATTTCCGGATCAGAGACCGCGCCCATTGTGATTGCAAACAACTGGTTGGGCCTCAGAGCATCATCTGCTACGGCACCGTCCGGCGGCGTCTGCGGGCCGCAGTGCAGGCAGTCTGATAAAAACCCCCTCCTTTTGTCAAAATAATAATATTTCAGTGCTTGTGCCAATGTTTTCCCGATCTTTCCGGGATTAAATTCCTGCCCGACGCCCTCAGGAATTTCGAGTTCCGCCAGAAACCTGAGACCTGCATACCATAGCGCCTGGATTTCCACGGGATAGCCCTGCCTCGGCGTTCCTGCCGGAAAATTGGTGTCCATCCATGTAAAATGGGCGGGACTGAAGATCAGTCCTGTTTCCGGGTCCATGCGGATACCGTTTTCAGTTCCCGAAGCATACCAGGAGGCAATTGAAAACAATATCTGCCTCAATGTACGTCCGTCAAGGGACTCTTCAAGAAAGGCCCGGCTGCCGGATGCTTCGGCAAGATCCCTGCAGGCGACAATCAACCACAGGGGGGCATCCGAGGTGTCCCGGTTTGCCGCGTTTTTCCCGTGGATCATGTTGGGAAGAGTGCCGTTTTTTTCAAAGCCGCCGAAAAGACGGATAACCGACAGGGCCTTTTCATATGAACCCTGTGTTATAAGACCCCGGCAGAAAATAAGAGAGTCCCGCCCCCAGTCCAGAAACCAGGGATATCCGGCAATAATTGACTTGTGCTCATCTCTGTCCACAATATAATGCTCCATGGCATGCTGCATGGCATCCATAACAGAAAGCCTCGCCGGGGGGTCATGTTCACCAAGACCGGCAGGGTCTATCCGGGCTCTTTCGCCCCGGGATCCGGGTTTTTCCACGCCTGCCTCGAGCACAAGGCAGGCGCCGCCCTTAAGCCCTGCCCGGAAGTAACCCGGGCTGAAAAGATCCGAGTGTGGATCCAGGCCCCGATCCTGCTCCACGGGCCTGTGTTCCATGTATATCCATTCGGGTTCAGACACAAAACGTGCCCCTGCAAGGTCTACCTCCAGGCCGTGGTCTTCGTCCGGCCTGAAGGAAAACCCCTGCTCCCGCGGGAAAACAGCTGCCGGCCATTGGTGTTCAGGTCCTGTAAACGCCTTGGTGGTTTCATGGAAAGACCGGTTTTCAATATCAGGCCTTACAATAAGGTCAACTGCCAGCCCGTCTTCGAGCTGGTCTCTGCCGTGTGCTTCGCGGCGGCTGAATTGAACGACCACCCGGTTTTCCCCCGTGATCATCTGCATTTGCACTGAAAGCATTATGTGCCTGCCCAGGCCAGTGGGAACCATGTAGAGCCAGTGCCCGCGGCTGTCATAATCGAAAAAAAACTCCTGCAGGCAGTCGGTTCGCAGGGCCTGCGAATAATCCTGATACACCACCCACGCCCTGCATCTTGAAAGCATGATCCACCTGTCCACTGGCATGCTGTCATGGGGATTGGCCGCCAGAATCGCATCGTATCTGGAATGTATTTTCCGGGGCCTGGTCGCTGCCCTCATCATCGCTCCGCGGCCGTTTGCTGCAAGAAACATAAAATTTTCTGATATAAGCTCCTGCCTGTTTATCACGCGCCTTGCACAGGCTGTTTCATGGGAGGGCAGATAAAGCAGGGGCGCTGATGCGCGCACGACATCATTTTCTTCGTATACCACGGCCTTCAGGACTGACTGCTTGTGCCCGGCAGGGGCGGGCCGGCCCGGAATCAACAGGAAAAACCCCCCGTCTGCCAGCGACATTGCATACCCGGTATAAACGGTGCACCCGTCTTCAACCAGCCTTGCCCGGAAATAAAAAGGCGAACGGATAAGAACGAAATGGCCCGGGGGCACCATTACCTCGCGCCGTGTATCGACGGGCCACTTCCATACAACAACCCGGGATTCCACACCTTGCGGGTTCATGCGCCTGCAGAAGGCCTCAGGGTCATTACAAAGCTCTTCTGCCTCCTTTTCGGGACTGAACCGTCCTGTATCAGAAATCCCGTGAAAGTGGACAAACACGTCAAGCGCGGCAGCCATTAATCTTTGTTCCATTCCCGCACCCGCGTCAGCGGAAAGCTTTTCTCCCGGTTTTTCCAGGAGCGCCAGGTCAGAAGGATCTGAACTAAGGCAAAGAACCCGTCCCGGTTCAAGCAAAAGTTCACACACCCCTTCCGGCAGAAACCGGGCTTTGATCCTTTCTCCTGTAATCAGATCATGGAAGAAGCCATCCCAGTCCGGATTCAAACCTGAATGCCACCTTGCGGTTGTTTCATGCTCGTGCTCCAGGTTCACAATTACCAGTAGCGCCTTTTCAAGCTTTGGCTCCCGCCTGAGCACGGCAATGAAGTTTCCGTGACCCTCCATTACAAACCGCTGTTCGCTTAAGGAGCGGAAAAATAAAGGGTGATTTTTCAGAATTGCGCTCAGCCTTTTTATATGCCCGGCCTGGTTTTCCCCGGCCCCCCAGTTAAGGGGGTTGGCGTCGTGGACATCTATTTTTTCCTCTGCAAACCACTCCACCCCGTTTGCAAAACCAAAGCCTCCCGCGCGGGAAAGAAGAGCGCACAGGGTTGTGCGCATCCTTGCATACCTTTTGGAAACCGATGCCAGCCGGTTGTTGTCATGGGTTTCCGCAAAATGAACCATTATGCCGTCTGCCGCTGATATTTCATCGTTCATCGGCAGGTGTCCGCATATCTCATCCCTGTTATAATTCTGAAACATCTCCGAGTATGCCCAGTTGAAACCTGCAGTATCGAGCAGGGCCCGGGTCACGGAGATTTTACCTCCCAGGCCCTCCAGGAAAAACACGGTGTCGGGAAACTGCAGGCGGACTTTTGCAACTATATAAGTCCACGCCTCAACCGGGATCATATAGCCGGCATCACACCTGAATCCGTCCACTCCCCGCCTGCACCACACGAGAAAAACCTCTGCCATGTAAACCCAAAGATCGGTGTAACTGTAGTCAAGATGGGTCAGGTCCTCCCATGTAACGCCCCATGCCCCGGGCATCTGGATCCTGCCGTCATGTTCGCGGCGGAGCCAGTGGGGATGTGTTTCATGTATGGCCGCCCCCCAGCCGGTATGATTTATGGCCATATCCAGAATAATCCTGGCCCCGCGGCGGTGAACTTCATCCACCAGTTCCGTGAACTGTTCGAGCGGGGTGGCCCTGGGATCAAATTCAGCCATGGCCGGGTCAACCGCAGTGAAGCTCTGGGCTGCATACGGGCTTCCGAACCGTCCCATGCGGCCGTAGGTTGTTGGTGCCGGATGCACGGGAAGAAGCTGTATTAAGCGGCACCCCAGCTCGTGGACTATAAAGTCCAGCTCTTTTATCAGGTCTCTGAATTTGCCGGACGGCGGTATAACCGTAAACCCCTGCCGGTCCAGCGAGCAGAAATCATTGTTTTCAGCGGGCAGCCTTCGTTTTTCCTTGTTAGGGCCGAACTGGCGGACAAATGCGTTGTAGATAATATTGCAGGAGACTGTTTCTGCCGGTTCAACGTTGATCTCCGCGTTTTGCCCCTCCGGCCACAAGGGCTGCATGCCTGAATCAGGCAGGAAATAAGCTTTTGCCTCGAAATGCCCGATTTCACACAGAGGAATGCGCAGTTCAAAACCTCCCCCTGCAGCCTTCTGCATGGGGATATCGGTCCAGTCATGATATAAAAGGGCCTCGTTATGCTCAACCTGACGGATTATTTCCTGCCTTGCGGTATGCGCATTCCCTATATTTGTGCGCACCCATGCTGTCCCTTTCTCATTTCCCGAAACCTTTAGCGTGAAGACAAATATGTCTCCTCTATAGGCCAGGTGACGGCTTCCCGGGGCGGGCAGCTGGATTACATTTTCTGAAACTGTCATTTATAAGTGCCTGTGTTTATAAGCCTTATACGTAACTTCGCTTAAGGTTCAAGGTTCAATGTTGATGCTCTCGTAAAAAGCTGATTATCCCGTCAGGGCAGTATTTTTCCAGGAAGGAAGCCCTGCGGTCGGGATCAGGTTTTTCGCTCCCGGCCGGGAAGCAGTTCTCAAAACAGCCCCATCCTTCGCCACAGAAAACCGACCACCGACAACCAACAACCGACTACTGACTACCGACTACTGAAACGCCGCAGCGGTGCAGATTGCTTTTTACGAGGGCGCCTGTATTAAAAAAGAGAAGAATTATGCTCCCCCGGCGGCCCCGTTTTCCGGGCCGAAGGGCTTTGCCCATATGATCAGCCGGGGAAGAAGCGTCAAAGACGACACCAGAGCTATTAACATGGCCAGCCCCGTGAAGATACCGAAAATTATGGTGGGGATAAAATTGGAAGTAGCCAGTATTGAAAAACCGATGATTATAGCGATTGAAGTATAATACATGGCGTAGCCAATGCTGGAATGGCAACGGTGCATGGTTGCAATATAGTCCCGGTCAGCCGCAAATTCCCTGCCGAACCTGTGAATGTAGTGTATGGTATCGTCAACCGCTATTCCGATTGAAATCGAGGCAATGGTAATTGTCATGATATCAAGGGGAAGCCCCATCCAGCCCATGACTCCCAGCACAACGCCGGCTGACAGAATGTTAGGAAAAATCGCGAGCAGTGAAATCTTCACAGACCTGAACAGGATCAGAAACATGGCCATCAAGGCCAGCAAAACCAGCCCGAGGGTTCTGATCTGAGAGTCGAAAAGACTCTGAAGTACGTCGTTGTATAATACGAGCATGCCCGTAAGGTTTACGTTTTCTTCGGCAAAGCCGGCCTGCTCAGTAAATCCCCGGCTGATTTCATCTAAAAACTCCCCCCTCCGAAGATCAGGATGTGAATCTATAACCCTCAGGCTGATTCGCGCCTGGTTGTGCTCCGGGGAAGCAAAGGGGCTTACAAGCATCTGCCTGTATTCTTCCGGAAACCCGTTGAAAAGAAGCGACAGTTCAAAACTGTCAAGGGGCCTGTCTGTAATGCGCTCTGCAACCTTGTTTAAAGTGGCAAGCGACAGCACCTTGCCGACATGATCCTGCCCTGCAAGGTAATCGTGGGCATCTTCGATCCTGGAAAGCCTGTGGGGCGTGAACCAGTATTTAGCCGGGTCCTCTTCTTCTTCGAATTCCCCGAACTCACCGAAATCATCTCCGCCGAAATCGTCTCCGCCGGATTCATCTGCCAACTCATCGTCCCCGGCCGGCTCCCCTGATGAGGACTCCTCGCCTGCTCCGTTGAAGTCAATTATAACGTCAAGCGGAGTGGTACCGCCCAGCTTGCGGTCTATGACCTTCATGCCCTGCGAGATTTCCGTGGAAGACTTGAAGTAATCAATAAACGCGTTTTCCACTTCAAGGCGCGAGATACCGGCGGCGCTCAGCAAAAGCGCAGCTGCGCTTATCACCATGATAGTCCTACCCCGCGATGCTGTAAACCCGGAAAGCAGCCTGGGAAGGGCCAGCTTTGAAATCCCGCCTGCCGGGCACGGGGCCTTTTTAAAAAGCACGAGGGCCGCGGGGAAAAATATGAAGGTGACCACCAGTGAAACAAGTATACCTGCCGCCATCATCCAGCCGAATGTCTGCACGGGCCTGATATCTGCGAATATAAGTGATCCGAATCCTGCAATGGTTGTCAGTACCGCGTAAAAACACGGGATCCGCATATCTATCACCATCTGGCGCACCAGGTCCGCATGGGATCTTTCCGGATCACTTCTAATCAGCTCCCTGTAGCGGACCACCAGGTGAATGGATATGGCCATGGTTATGATAAGCTGAAGTGAAATGAAATTGGAGGACACCACCGTGACCCGCCAGCCGAAAAACCCCATCAGGCCAACCATTGCCAGTGCTGAAAACGCGCAGCTCATCAGGGGCAGAATCACCCACCGCACCCTGCGGAAAACCAGCCAGAGTACCAGGGCCAGAAACAACGTAACGCCGCTTCCGTAAACCTTCAGATCGTTTTTGATAAACCGCATCAGGTCGTTTGCTACCATGCTGATTCCGCCGAGAAACAGCTCCGCGCCTTCATCGTGATCATCCATGACCGAGCGTATATCCGAGATTACCCCTGCACGCTCCTGTTCCACCCGGGTCCAGAGGTTTTCAATCTCGGTTGCAACCGAGTCCCGCTCTTTTTTTTCCGCAGCGGAGAGTCCCTGTTCAGCCGCCTTCTGCCTGAGTTCCTGGCGCCTGTCCCACAGCTTTTCATACTCCGGGTCGCTATCCATGTTTATCTGCAGGGCGGTTGTGGAAAGGTCCGGGCTGACAAGCAGGTTTTTGTAAACCGGGCTCGTGGAAAGCTCGCCTGCGGCAAGCTCAAGGTTAATCCCTGGAGAAGAAAGTGTGCGGACGTTGCCGACCAGCTCGGAAAGCGGCATCGGCGGACTTTCAAGAAGAGGCACATCAAGCAGGCTCGTAACGGATTCCACCCCGTCAATGGCTTCTATGTCATCGCGAAGACCGGCTATTCTTTCAAGCACCTTTTCAGAAAGCAGATCCCCGGAATCCGGGGTATAGGCAATCATCAAGAAGTCCTCGAACCCGTACCTGTCTATGATTTCCTGGTGATACAGGTAATCCTCATCGTCCTGCTGGATAAGGGTGTCAGGAGAGGCCTCTATCCGGAAATTTCCTGCGTAAAGCCCCAGGACTCCTAAAAACAGGAAGAAACAGATTAATACAGCAACCGGCCTGCCCAGGATTATGCTGTCATAAAGTCTGGTTACCGGGGAATTTTCACTGGTCATTTACGCGGAACTTTCCTGCGGAGCAATTATTCGAATTCATCGGAGGTTTTAAGCTGTTCAATCAGATCCTCTATGCTGCCGTCCGACAGGACCTCATTGAACTGCGAGCGGTAACTCTTTACGATGCTGACCCCGTCCACCTCCACATCATATACCTTCCAGCCGTCTTTGGATTCGTGGAACTTGTAGATTATCTCGACTTTGTCATCCCCGGCCTCCGCAGTCACAGGCACACGGACCTTGCCGCCGCTGCTCTGGGGCTTTCCATAGTCGAATCTCGCACCTTCATCGCTGGAATACATGGAGAGCTTGTCAAAATAAGAGTCTTTCATCCGCCTTACAAAGCGATCGGAAAAGTCTTTTTTCTGGTCATCTGAAAGTTCAGGCCAGTGCCTGGGGCCCAGGGCCAGCTTGGCCATGAGATCGTAGTTAAAAACCGGATCCACGATATTCTCGATTTCCACTCGTTTCTCCCGGTCGCTTAATTCCTCTTTTTCAAGGACCTCCAGGACCCTGTCAATTTTTCCTTCAAGCAGGTCTTTCACCTCTTCGGCTCCCTGGGAGGCAAACACACCGGCGGCGGAAAACACGATTATAAGCAGCAGAATGCCAGCAATTTTTCTCATGATTTATTCCTTTATTTTTCTTTTCCTGTTGCTTTCATATATATCTCTTAAAAAAATATACCAGTCCACAGCATCCTTTTTATAACTTTCATATTCCCCGAGATGAAGGGATGTGTAGTTGATCCTGTCATATACCCTAAGGCCGGCGGACAGCTCCCAGGGCTCCACGTAATGAATCGGTTCAAGATAACCATCCGGGATACCTGCCAGGGAATCGCGCAGGTTCGACGGCCCGAGAACCGGAAGGACCAGGTGAAAGCCCCCTCCGACTCCGTAGACACCGAGGGTCTGCCCGAAATCCTCAGGATATGGCTGAAGCTCCAGCCATTTTCCTGCAGGATCTGCAAGGCCGGCCACCCCCACCGTGGAGTTTACAACAAACCGGGCTGTCTCCACGCCCGCCCTTCGGATTTTGAGCTGCAAAACATTGTTTACAAACCTGACCGGATAACTCAGGTTTTTGAAAAACCGGTTAACAGATTTTCTCACCAATCGAGGAGTCACTGTGGCATAGCCGGTAGCCGCGGGCTTGAGCAGCCAGAAGTAAAGCCTGTCGTTTACTTTTGTCATAAAACGGTTATATCCTGACAAAGGGTCGTATATCTTTTCTTCGTCCCCGCCGGTGCCGGCTTCAAACTCTTCGAAATCATCAAAGTCAGGGTCTGATTCAAACCCGCCGGGATCATCCGCCTCTTTTCCTGTTTCATTATCATCAGAATCATCAGGCGAATCGTTTTCCTGTCCGCCTTCAATCGCCTCCTGCATACCTGATGCAGCCATCAGCCAATCTGTATCAGCCGCTTTCAGAGTGCCCTGTCCGCTACACAAAAACATAAAAGTAAATGCCGAAAAAGCAACCAGCGCAGCAAAACTCCTTTTAGCCGGGATTTTCCCAAATTTATCAGATTTATTTTTGAGCCTGCAGATTCTCATGACGTTGCTATCCTCCCTGCCCCGCGCCGCGTCCTTTTCCTTTATCCCAATCGTTAAGATAACGCACGTCCCGGGCTATGCCCTGCATGTCATCCATGGCGGCTTCCACATCAAAAGTTGTCAGCCGGCCGTCTGTCACCACGGGTATGCCGTTTACAATGGTGCTGCTGACATCGCTGCCGCAGGCGGAATAAACCAGGTGTGAATAAACGTTATACATGGGCGTCAGATGGGGTTTTCTGGTATCAATAACGACAATATCCGCCTTTTTGCCAGCCTCCAGGGAGCCGATCCGACCATCCAGCCCGACCGCCCTTGCAGCATCTATGGTGGCCATGCGCAAAACCGTTTCCGCGTCCATCACGGTTGGGTCCATTGTTCTGACCTTGTGGATCTTGGCTGCTGAATCCATTTCCATGAACATGTCCAGGTTGTTGTTGCTTGTGGGGCCGTCCGTGCCGAGGCCCACGCAGACGCCTGCATCCAGGAGTTCCGGCACCGGTGCAATGCCCGAGGCAAGCTTCATGTTGCTTTCAGGGTTATGCGAAACCTTTACATCATGGTCCTTCAGCAGTTCCATATCCGACCTGTCCAGTGCCACGCAGTGACATGCAAGAAGCCGCGGAGAAAGAACCCCTATATCAGCCAGGTGGCCCACAGGGCTGAGCTGGTAGCGCTGTTTTGAGTCCCGGGCCTCTTTCCAGGTTTCAGCCACGTGCACTATCATGGGGATTTCGTATTGCGCGGAAACAGCAGCGGCACGCTGCAGCAGGTCAGGTGCGCACAGGTAGGGGGAGTGGGGTTCCACTGCTATTGTGACAAGAGGATGCCCTTTCCACTTTTCAATGAGATGCCGCGTGTATTCAAATCCCTTTTCCATGGGGCCGTAATTGGGTGAGTCAAAATCATAAAGGACCTCGCCCACGACCGCGCGCATTCCTGCAGTGTCTGCCGCCTCTGCAACCGCATCCTCGAAAAGATACATGTCTGAAAAACAGGTGGTGCCTGAAAGCGCCATTTCAGCGCATGCCAGCAAAGCGCCTTTATAGACCCTGTCCCTGGTGAGTTTTGCCTCGGCCGGGAAAATATAGTCGTTAAGCCAGGTCATGAGCTCCATGTCATCTGCAAGCCCCCTGAAGCAGGTCATGGCTGCATGGGTATGCGTGTTTACAAGCCCCGGCATTATGATACCACCTGCCGCGTCAATAACACGGGCCGCGTTTTTCGGCTCCACGTCCATTGCGGGTCCCACAGATTCTATACTGTCGCCTGATACCGCCACTGCGCCGTTTTCTATCACCGTGCCGGAATTATCCATTGTTACCACAGTGCCGTTGACAATAAGCAGGTCATGGGACAGTTCCATTTAAAGCTCCTCTGCAATGCCGGTTATAATACTTCCCACCATGGGGGCGGTCTTTTCCGCAACCTCTATTATGTGGTCCACGGTGGCTGGCCCGGGCCGGTCAGGGTCGTTTACGTTGGTAATTATGGAAAGCCCCAGTATGCTCATTTCCGCATGCACTGCCGCAATTACCTCCTGGACCGTTGACAGACCCACGGCATCCGCGCCTATCTGCCTTATAAACCTTGTCTCTGCAGGAGTTTCAAGCGAAGGCCCCTTAAGACCGGCGTATACCCCCTTTTTCAAGGAAACCCCGGCATTTCCGGCAGACTCCGCGGCAGTGCTTATGAGTTCCGTGCTGTACACCGCACTCATATCAGGAAAACGAATGCCCCAATTTTCGTTGTTTGCTCCCACCAGGGGATTTTCTCCTGTAAGATTTATATGATCTGAAATTGCCATTATATCGCCGGGTATAAATTCCGGATCAAGGCCGCCTGCTGCGTTGGTTGCAATAAGGGTGCTAACTCCCAGGGCCTGCATCACACGAACAGGAAATGCGACCATGGCAGGGGAATACCCTTCGTAGAGATGGAATCTGCCCTGCATGGCCAGAACCGGCCTGTCCGCAATGGTCCCGTAAACGAGCCTGCCGGCATGACTTTTGACCGTGGAAACCGGAAAATGCGGAATGTCTGCATATCCGGCCTCGAATTCCACGTTGATGGACCCTGCGGCCTGTCCCAGACCGGTGCCTGTCATAATGCCGATTCCCGGTCTTTTTCCTATGCGCTCTCCGATATATCCAGCAGCTTTTCTGACTCCGTCCCAGTAGCCGCGTTCATCATCTGCCATTTGCAGCCATCTTCCTTTCCGCAGGGCCCGGCGCCTGCACCTGTTTTCCTGCAGCCCTGCGCGGTAATTTTTACAAATATGACTCTTCTGCATAGATATAATGTAAGTCTAATGCAGTCAAGAGATCTGTGCCCGGCAATTTCAGGTGAATAATTATAAGGTTGTTGTTATACTGATTCATTCTCATCGATATCGATATCGGGATCGGGTTCGGTATCGGAATTGAAATCGACTCCCCCTGCCGACTTTCCGGTTTGAGCCAAAATATCAGAAAATAATCCGCCTCCTGTTTTTTTACCGGGATTACCGCACCCTTCCGACATTTGTTGACAGGGCGTGCGGAATATGGAAAAGAATGTTTTGTGGTTGGACAATGGATAAAAATAATGCTATAGGACCGTTTTAATACTAATAAAATAATATAATGACATTCAAAAGCTTCTGCAAGCTAAACCAAATACCATAATACTAATTCGGAGCATGCAATGTTTTATGCAATACTGATGATGGGCGGACTCGGCCTTGTTATCGGCGCGACCCTGGCCGTGGCCTCCAGGATTTTCTACGTTTATGTTGATCCCAAGGTGCTTGAAATCGAGGACCTCCTGCCGGGAGCAAACTGCGGCGGATGCGGGTATCCGGGCTGCGGGCCCAATGCCGAGGCCATAGTGGAGGGCAAATCTCCGCCCGATTCATGCGTAGCCGGAGGATCCGATCTGGCCGAAGCCATAGCCGCGGTAATGGGCCTTTCCATTGAAGCCAAGGAGCCTGACATAGCTCTTCCGGGATGCACCTACGGGCTGGAAGAGGCGGATCTCAAGTTCGACTATCAGGGCTTAAGCGACTGCCAGGCAGCGGCCCTTCTCTACGGCGGAATGAAAGTGTGCCACATAGGGTGCCTGGGTCTGGGATCCTGCATGAAGGCCTGCCCTTTTTCCGCAATATACATGGACGAAGCCGGCCTGCCCGCGGTTGACGAGCAGCGATGCACGGGCTGCGGGACCTGCGAAAGAGTCTGCCCCAAGCACATCATAAAGCTGTCCTCCGTGACCCGCAGGATACTAAAGGAATACGCCACAGACGACTGCACCACCCCGTGCCAGAGGGAGTGTCCGGCTGGAATAAACATCAGCGGCTATATAGAACAGATCTCGGCTGGAAATTACTCGAAAGCGGTTCAAATAATCAAGGAACGCAACCCCTTTCCGGGGGTCATCGGCCGCATATGCCCCAGGCCCTGCGAAACTGTATGCCGCCGCAACCTGGTTGATGAGCCAGTTGCCATAAACTGCCTGAAAAGATATGCAGCAGATTATGAAATGGAAAACAACCAGCGGTCCCAGCCCTACACCGCCCCGGCCACCGGCAGGAAAATGGCTGTAATCGGCGGGGGTATAGAGGGGCTGTCAGCAGCCTTCTTTTCAGCAAGGCTGGGCCACAGCCCGACGGTTTACGAGGCAGCTGAAAAACCGGGCGGTCTTCTGAGAAAGGCCATTGCTGTGGAGAGGCTGCCGGAGGACGTTCTGCAATGGGATATCGCAGGAGTCGAAGACCTGGGGGTTTCAATACAGACCAACATGACCATGGGAAAAGACTTTACCCTTTCATCGCTGCTTGCAGAAGATTATGAAGCCGTACTGCTGGCCTCCGGGGGATGGGACAGCCGACTGGGACGCAATCCCAAGCCAAGACCGGAAAAACCTGTGCCCGGAGTGTTTCTGCTCATAGACCTTCTAAGATCCGGCATGGACAACAAGTTCCAGCTTCCGGCTGCATCGGATGTCGTAATTGCAGGAAGCGGCAGTTCCGCAGAGCAAAGCGTGAGAATCTGCAGGAACATGGGTGCCCGAAACATCTCCGTTGTCTTCCGCACACCGCGCAGTCTGGTACCGCTGACAGACGAGCAGATTTCCGCCATGGAAGACATGGGGGCATCGGTTTTCTTCAACGCAGCCATAATCCGCCTGGCAGGCGAGGAAGACAGGCTGGAATTCGTTGAATACGAGGACCTGGAAAATGGGGGAACTCGCATTATAGCAGCCCAAAGCCTCTTCATTGATGCGGGTCGCATTCCGGAGCTTATCTTCCGCCGCATCAGGGCCGAACAGGATGAGGAGTCAGCGGCTCCGCCTGATGCACCGGTTCGATGGGAGGGAATCCAGCCCTACAAGAACCCTGCATACAGCGAGGAAAGGGGGCTTCTGGCCCAGGGAGACCCCATTACCGATTACAGCGCCGCCATCCGTGCGATTGCTGCAGGAAGGCGGTCGGCCGCATCGATTCACAAGCTCATGTACGATCTTGACATCGAGCTGCCTGAAAATACAATTTCCCGCAACTCAGTGGTTCAAAGCGTAACCGAGCTGGAAGGGGTTGAAACCTCAGGCAGAAACATCATGCCTGTCTGTTCCCCCGAGGAGGTTCCCCGCAGGTGTCCCGAAATAGAACTAGGGCTTTCGGAGCAACAGGCAAAAGATGAGGCTGACAGGTGCCTGCGGTGCGGCCTGATCTGCTACGCCGCAAAACAGGACTCGGGCCAGACGCCTGTGCAGAAGGAAGCAAAAGCATCATAGGGC
>JBKHES010000024.1:0-23488 GCA_046540695.1 Desulfobacterales bacterium | reverse complement strand
GAGCGAAAAAACTGATCACGACCGCAGGACTTCCTTCCCGCAAAAACATAGGGCTGTGTTTTTGAGCGACAGTTGTTCAATTGAGGGATCTGCTGTTCAGATTTCATACAGCCCGGCCTGCCGGATCTTATCCACCTGAAGCCGCCTTCATGCTTTCCTAAAAAAATATATAATTATTCCAAAAACTTATTCTTTTACCCCGAAACCTCCTTTCCTGGCACGTCCCGTGCAACTGCAGGTCCTGAAACCGGATTGACAGGTACACGTCCGGATGAATGCAGACAAGGAGGTTTTACGAATGCTCACCAAACGCACCCCGAAAATGGACGCCCTGTTTCTGGAAAACGCACTTGAGCATTACCGCGCGCATATCAGCCCCGAAGGCCTCCGCACGTGCGAGCGGATCGAGGAGATCATGATGATGTGCGCACGGGACAATCCCGTATACGAGCAGATCAGCAGCTTTGCCATCGCACTTTACACCCTGGGCCACTTTGACTGCCCCGACCTTTTGTCGGTCCAGGACGTGGACCATGTTCAGGCCGGAGAAATCCTGCAGGAACACTTCACGGGAATCCGGGCGGAAGACATCCCCGGCGATTACAGCATAACCGACTCTTGTGAACAATACCTGCTTGTTGCCGGAGACCCGATTTTTCCCGTCCATTTCGCAGTACTCACTGACTGCGGCAGCCAGAGGCCTTTTTTTTCAAAGCTGCCTTTTTTCGGAAGCGGCTTTGACAGCCTGGAGGAACTGGTCGGCGAGTTTGCCGGAACCGACGGGGTAAGCAAAGACGATTTTTATTATTTCCGCAAAGACCCAGGGCACGGAATATCTTCGGAATCGCTCGGCAAAATATACATTTTGAAATAAATCACCTTTGAAATTTTCCAGGGAGGCAATTAAATGTCAGTTATCAGCAGCGTCATAGACAGGGTCAAACACACTGATCCCGGCGAAAGGGAATTTCACCAGGCAGTAATAGAGGTAATGGAAACCCTGGAGCCCACCGTGGACAAACACCCCGAGTTTGTCAAAGCCGGGATATACGAAAGAATAGTGGAACCCGAAAGGGCAATTATTTTCCGGGTGCCGTGGACTGACGACAAGGGCGAAGTTCACGTAAACAGGGGCTTTCGCGTGCAGTTCAACAACGCAATCGGGCCTTTCAAGGGCGGGATAAGGTTTCATCCCTCCGTTAACCTGGGAATCATAAAGTTTCTCGGATTCGAGCAGGTATTTAAAAACTCCCTTACCACACTTCCCATGGGCGGGGGCAAGGGGGGCTCGGATTTTGATCCAAAGGGCAAGTCCGACAACGAGGTCATGCGGTTCTGCCAGGCCTTCATGCGGGAGCTGAGCAAGCACATAGGCCCGGAAACAGACGTGCCCGCAGGAGACATCGGAGTCGGGGGCCGGGAAATCGGATACATGTACGGTTACTATAAAAAGCTGAAAAACGAGCACACCGGAGTTTTGACCGGAAAAGGCCTTGAATACGGCGGAAGCCTGATACGGCCGGAGGCCACGGGATACGGAACCGTATATTTTGCCCGGGAGATGCTTGCAACGCGGGGACTGGATTTAAAGGACAAGGTGGTTGCGGTAAGCGGATCCGGCAACGTGGCCCAGTATGCCATAGAAAAGGTCAACGAGATGGGAGGCAGGGTGATCTCGGTCTGCGATTCCACTGCAACAGTAATAGACGAGTCAGGTATTGATGTTGAAAAATGCTGTTTTCTAATGGCGCTTAAAAACGTGCAGAGGGGAAGAATAGGCGAATTTGCAGACAAATACGGCAGCGTGTGCTTTGACAGCAAAAACGTCTGGGACGTAATCCGCGAACAGGGGATAAAAGTGGATATAGCCCTGCCGTGTGCCACCCAGAATGAAATTGACGTAAAAAATGCAGAGGCACTGGTAAACAATGGGTGCATCTGCGTGGCTGAAGGCGCAAACATGCCCTCCACCCCGGAAGCAGTGCGGGTTTTCAGGGAAAACGGCCTTCTCTACGGCCCGGGCAAGGCTGCCAACGCCGGAGGAGTGGCAACATCCGGGCTGGAAATGAGCCAGAACAGCCTGAAGCTGTCCTGGAGCCGCGAGGAAGTGGACTCCCGCCTGCGCACGATCATGAAAGATATTCACAAATCATGCCTGGACGCGGCAGAAGCCTACGGCAACCCGGGCGATTACGTCATGGGAGCCAATATAGCCGGGTTTACCAAGGTTGCAAATGCCATGCTGGCCTACGGTGTGGTTTAAAGTAGCCTGCCGCTGGTATTTAAAATCCGGTCTGCTGCCTGCAGTCGTATTCTGCCAGGTAGCAGACCGCCTTTTGCCTTTCCGTGCTCGAACAAAGCACAAGCCCCGGGTTCCCGGTGTCTGCCACTTTCACGGTGCCGGCAAGCCCTCTATCCTGCGGCATGTAGTCCTCCAGCCGGTTGGGCAGCGACCTGATCCAGTCAAGGTTGAGTATGACATCACGGCTTTCAGGGTAGACCGCCAGATAGAAAATACCGGTTTCGATAAGGTCGTGGAAAAAATGCGTCCCGAAAGACAGATCCGGTATCAGGCTTCCGTCCCTGTAGCTGATTTCCGCCATTGCAGCCACGTGATTAATTTCAGCAAAATTTACGCAAACCCCCATTTCAGGCGAATGAGTACCCCACCTGCCCGGTCCCATCAAAAGAACAGGGCAGTTTTTCCTGTCTGCAGCAGCCCGGTTTAATTTCCCTATCAGCCTTGCCACGCTGTATTTGTCAGATCGCGACAGTTCTGCATAGGACCGGGGATCCACAAATATAATCTTTTCAATGGGCTGGTAAAGGCTGCCTCCCATGAAATTTCCGTTCACAGAAACAATCGTGCGCTCCGGCGGCAAGTCATAAGGTACTGACACCTCTTTTCCCTCTCCTATGACCTGAAGCGGCCTGCACTGCAGCAGGTTTACCTGTATATCCCCTGAGCGGCTGAAATTGACTGTAAATTCTATATCCACAGGATATTTATAGGCTTTTTCAAGGCAGGCGAGCATTTTTCCCATAAGGTCCACAAATGCTGTGTCTTTGAGGAAAGGATCAAAGGTGACAACACGAAAAGCATCGCCGCCAGTGGCTCCAAGAAATTCAAACCTTTCGGAAGGCTGCCTTTCAAGGACATTGTTCACCGGATGTGTTTCAATCCGGTTTTTTTCGAGGTTGAGCAGGTCCGCTGAATGCTGGGAAAATCTCCGGATATCGTTCATCCCCGCAAGGGGGCGCACCAGAGGATCATCCAGGGCTATTATCCGGGGATAATCATTTTCCACCCGGTTTACCGCACGGGTTCCCAGGCCGAAAACCAGCCGGATCATTCCCGCTTCAGGGTCCATACCCTTTTTCCACACGAAAGGATTGCGCGAAAGGCCGACTCCTGCAAGCTCCGGGTAAAACCAGCTATGATGGTAAGAGCCAGACACTCTCTGCACCAGCAGGGCCATCTGTTCATCCATGCGGTCAAGCCCCCGCTGCCTGCGGTATTCAAGAGCGTCTTCGCTCATGGTACTTGCAAATATCCTGCGGACTGCCTCCTCGAAATTCTGATACCTTTCTTCAGGCGAACCCTGGTTTACGCAGAAATAGCTTTCGTATTTGCCTGCAAACGCGCTTCCGAAGGCATCCTCTAAAAGACTGCTGGAACGCACGATAATCGGGGACTGGCCGAAGTATTCCAGCATGAGCTGGAACTGCTCGGTTATTTCCTCCGGGAAAACCCCCTCTAGCATGCGTTCTCTCAGCTCGGCTGCTTTTTCAAAATATCCCTCCGGGGTCTTGTGGGACATGAAAAGTTTCCACCAGCCGTTCTGGACTATATAGGAATAGAAAACATCAGATCCTATGTAGAATGAATCGTGGTGTTCGAGCAGCTCTGACCAGCATTCCGGCTCCCCTCGGGCAAGGATATTTCGGGCAAGAAGCATGCCCACGGATTTGCCGCCTATAAAGCCTGTTCCTATGAGCCGCTCCTTTATCTCCAGAAGGTCCTCGAGTTCCAGGTGGCTGCGTATCATGGAAAGCACGCGCCTGTTGCGGGTAAGAAGCAGGCGGCTTAACTGCTCTACCATGTCCTGCTTTTCCTGCCTGCGCCCGCCGGACTCAAGAAGCTGCCTTGCCTGGAGAAACAGCCTGTCCCAGTAGTCAAGCCGTCTGCGCGCGCTTTCCGGGCCGCGGGAGGAAAGATGGGAAAACAGCCTGCTCGCCTCCACGCTGTTTATCACAGGGACCAGCTCGCCCTTTTCCTTTACATGCGGGAAAAACATGGTGGGCGAGTACCTGTGCTGAACCTTCACAGGATGAATGCAGACCCTTGTCTGGTAATTGTATACATCTATCAGGACCTGGGTTATCTCCCTTATCCGGGCAATGGCCTTAAAGGAGTGTCTCCTGCGCAGGATGGCAAAATAGGCCGTGGTGTTGAGCTCATAGAGGTAGGGGCAGGTGATGAAGAAAAAGTCGCCTATCATGAGATCGGTTGCCCAAACGTGCTGAAGGTCTGAAAGCGAATCAAACACGTAGCACACGTCCCGCCCCTGGCTGGACAGGATGCTGTGGACCTCCGCGGAAAAAGTCTCAAACCCGTTTTCCGTCTTAAGGTCATATACGGCAACACGCCCCCCTGGCTTTACCAGGGGGCCGTGCCGGGCAAAGCGCATGTATACCACGCGCTCGTTGTTTGCCAGGGCCGTGTTTACAAAGGGGGTGACCAGGCGCTGATAATCCTCTATTCCGTCGACCTGCCACACCACGTTGTCCCCGCGGCGCAGGCCGTCGATAATACCGTCCAGGCTCTTCCATCCTGTGCTGATTCTGGAATGATAGCCCATGGATTCAGCCGGCCCCGACGGTGCCCCCAGAGGGCCTAAAAAAGGCAACCTGCATGAGGGGATCTGATTCTTTTATCATGGATTCAATCCGCCTTCTTGTTTCTGGATCATCCACCGGCTCCACCAGTGAAACCTGCCGCCCGTCTGATTCCGACCTGTATTTGCGCTGTCTGACAAATCCCGCCACCAGGGCATATGCACACCCCCCGACCCCGCAGCAGGAACGGTCCAGCATGAAATAGCCTGTGAAATAAACCACCTCCTGCCCTCCGCCGGCCTCGGCGACATGCTCCCGCTCAAAGAGGTATTCCCCGCCGATTGCGGAAACCGGCTCATTTAAAACCGGGTGAGTAAAATCCACCTCGCGATCCTTTTTCCCGGCCTGTTCAATCATAGTTTTACTTTTATCATAGTCCCGGGCCCATGGAAACAGATATCAGCCTTATCTACCACTAACCGGAATAACGTAACCGTTAACGCATTAACGGCTCAACCGTTACAATAACGCATAAAAGCCCCCTCCCCGCTGCCCATGAAAACAGGCGGCCATCAATAATAAATATTTGAAATAAATAATTAATAACACAAAACACAGATCGTCGGGCCAAATGGCACGATTATTGTAAATATGTTTGCAAACAGGATAAAAAAATAACCCCAACAACCCAACAACAATGAAAGGGCCACAATCATGAGTTTTAAAGATATTGCAATCGTATCATGCGGCACCATGAGCCCGGAACTCAATTACATGCGGCAGGAGGGTTTTCTGGACACACAGCATCTCTACTATACCACCCCCGGCCTGCATGAAAGCCCCCGGGAACTGGAAAAACAGCTAACGGAGAAAATACAAAAGGCCAGGGAAAAAACAAAACGGGTTCTCGTGGTCTACGGAGGTAAATTCTGCTACGTAAACGTCTCTGAACCCACCCGCACCATTGACACCATAATCTCTGAGCAGGGCGAAAACATCGCCCGGATAAACGCCACCCACTGCATGGACATGCTTGCCAGCCGGCAGCAGCGCGATGAGATGGCAGGCGGCGAAAAAGTGCTGTGGATGACCCCGGGGTGGATAAAATTCAGGCACCAGGTCTACAAGGGATGGGACAAGGGACTTGCAAACGAAAACTTCCCCAAACATACCGGCGGCGCCATGGTGCTTGACGGCATAGGGTTCATGGACCAATACATGGCTGAACACGCAGAAGAGCTTCTGGATTACTGCGACTGGATGGGGATTCCAATTCAGCCCTGCCCTGTAACCCTGGAGCGGTTTAAGTCCCTTTTAACAGAAGAGGCCGAGCGCCTAATATCATAAAAAAGTCGGGTCCGGGGATATAAAACAGCCCCGGGCCGGCAAAAACGGCAGGCAGAAAAGGAGGCAAATCATGGGCAAAATGACAAAATTCATGGTTGTTCATTACTCTCCCGGCATTGACTGCAATGTGGTCCAGGAGAACTGGCGGAAAATGGCAAAGCTTGAATCTGCGACCTGGATGAAAACCTACATTAACTATGATAGCGGTTACAGGTTCTGCATCTGGCTTGCACCGGACGAAGAAGAGCTGAAGAAAATTTTCACCGACATGAATGTATCCTGGGAAATGATAATGCCCGTGGAAGAAACCACCCCTGACATGTGGGGCGAAAAATGGGAGGAGCACCTCAGAAAAGAACAGTACGCAGACACCCTGGGCTTTTAAAATCCTAATGCGCCACAACCGCCGGGCCTTCTGAGAAGCTTGCTTACCCCTCCGTGATCGGCCCGCAGAAGGCCCGGCTTCCGGTTTATGCATCAAGCATCAGGACTGGGGTAGTCCTGGCGGTGCTCTGCCAGGGCACTTCCCAGCCAGGCGATAACAGCTCCGAGGTGACGGATGTTTCTCATTCCCTCGGCGTCATTTAACACATCCCCCTTGTCAAAACCCATTCCCAGGTTCCAGTAGGTGGAGCCAGGCACTATCATCTGCGACATCAAAAACATGTGGTTGATGGTGTCAAATACGTGAGTGGCGCCTCCGCGGCGGACTGCTGCCACGGCGGCCCCGATTTTGCCCTGAAACAAAACCCCGTTGGCCTGGGACACAAGCCCTGAACGGTCAACAAGAGCCTTTAGTTCCGCGCTGACATCAGTAAAGTAGGTAGGAGAACCCAGGATCAACGCATCCGCCCTAACCATCTTTTCCATTACCTGGTTGAAGATGTCTGTATCCACGGAGCATCTTTTGTCTTTGTTTTCAAAGCACTTGTAGCAGGCGATGCAGCCGCGTATGTTTTTGCCTCCCACCTGAACTAGTTCCGTTTCCCAGCCCGCCTGCTCAATGGGAGCAAGCACCTCTTTTAACATGTTATAGGTATTTCCGTCTTTTCTCGGGCTTCCGTTTACTGCAAGTGCGTACATTTTCCCTCCCTGATCTGTTGGTTACTGGTTCCGCTTGTTAAATTTTTTTATTATCAGCCATCTGCAGATACCTCCTTGCTGAAATAAAAACTCCTGTTATCCGCCTTGCGAAATCAGGTCTTCCCTGTTATTATTTTTATTCCAAATCAGGCAGATACAAGGTTCACCAGCTTTTTTGTTAAAAATAAGACATGCTTGCACCCGGATCAACATTTCCGATCCGGCAAAACACCACAAAATAAAGGCGGGCTTATGAGTAAAAAACATCCTCAAGCCCGTTGGCGGATAAGTGGAGGACCACGAGGTAACGGTGCCCTTCCGGGGCCTGATTATGGTCGATCACAAGGTGAATGCTGCATGTACAGGCAAGAAGACGGGAAAAACAGTACGCACGGCCGTTCGCGACTTTGAGGCCGGCCAGACACAAACAAGTGAAAAACTCATGAATCCGAAAAAAATAATCTGCCGGCCCTTTACCGTTATTGCCGCAGCAGCTTTGCTGGCGGCGGCAATGCCTGCTTCGGGGTTTTGCACTGACTTTGAAGTCTACGGAAAAATCGAGCACTTCAGGTGGAAGGAATACGACGGCGGCTCCGAATTGCTGGAAGAATCAGGGCCTGTCTACTCAGTGGGCGGAATTGCCGATTTCCCGCTGGCAGAGCCAGTGTCCGTAAAACTAAGGGGCGAGCTGTTCGGCGGGTCCGTGGATTATGACGGCGAGACCCAGCCGCCGGAGAGTTATCCTGTAACAACAGACACGGATTATCTCGGGGCAAAACTGGAAGCAGACCTGGGATGGGACATCACGGTTACTGAAAAACTCACCCTCACCCCATTTGCCGGAATCGGGGCAAGGCTGTGGGAAAGAGACATACAAAGCGCCCTCTTCCTGGACGAAAGCACTCAGACGGTAAAAATTGCCAGAGGCGTCACCGAGCAATGGCGCAATTACTACACACGTGCGGGGCTTTCCGGCAACCGTTCTTTTGCAGGGCAATGGACAGGCTTTTTTAAGGCAGGCTTCAAGATACCAGTCTACACGGAAAATGTAGTGGAATCAACGGTCCTGGAACCCGGAAACAGGCTTTCAGGCTTTGCGGAGCTCGGGCTTGAAAGCGGGATGTTTAAAATCACCCTTTTTTATGAAGGCCTGAGGTTCTCGAAGTCAGACCGTGTTTATTTCTACGACGGCACCAACTACGGCTACATGTACCAGCCTGAATCAAAGGCGGATATATTCGGCATAAGCGCAGGGATAGCATTTTAACAAAAACAAGGGATAACTGGTAAAATCAGCAGGAAAAAGCCGCCTGCTTACCCCCGGGTATTTGCTAGAGCATTCCCGCGAGCTTCATGGCTGCAAGCACTGTCTTCTGCATGAATTTCTCATCAGAGGACTCTGCTTCTGCAAGCCCCATCCGCTCAATCATGGGCATTGCATTTTCCGGGACCGTGTCAGGCATTTCCTCTATCATGGGGCCTATTTCGCCTGCGCTGTCTGTCTGGGACTTGCGCTTGAGTTCCTTAAGAGAATGGGCCAGGATCATTTCCACCAGGTCGAATTCGGAGCCGAAGGGAAATGGCCCGAAAAAGCCCTGCTGCTTGTAGGGCTGCAGTGTTTCTGTTATGCTACCCGGCGTGTTGTTTCTGTACCTGGCGGGTATCTCGTAGTTCTGCTCTATCTTGCCGTGCTTTTTCGCCTCTGCCAGAAGCTCGTCCTGGAACCTTGAATCAGAAATATTCAACATCGACTTGATTATGTCCTTGTCACACTTGCCGCGAAGGTCGGCAATTCCGTACTCAGTGACAACTATATCGCGCAGGTGCCTGGGAATGGTCACATGGCCGTAATTGTATACTATATTGGAAAGAATTTTTCCCTTTTCCTCGCGCGTGCTCTTGATCAGGATCACCAGCCTGGCATCAGGAATGGCGTGGGCCATTGCCACGAAATTGTACTGGCCGCCCACCCCGCTTACCACTGTGCCGTCTTCCAGGCCGTCGGAAACTATATGACCCAGAAGAGTGGCCTTCATGCCGGTGTTGCAGAATCTTGCGTCTTTTCTCTGCATGGCCCGCAGCCGTTCGTTTCCGTAAAGCTGGTTTGCCACTTCCACTCCTGACATCTCGAACCTGGCGCGCTCCTGCTCGGACATCTCCCGCAGGGTGTCATAGAAATCCCTGGGCCCGATAAAAAAGCTGCCCGTGAGCACCACCCCGTTTTTAAGCCGGGTCCCAAGGCAGGCTGAGCTTACCGCCTCCAGGTTTGCCCGGTCAGCCAGGTTTGCTGAATACCGGCTGCCGTCGCTTAATACAAGCTCTCCGTTTTCCCAGCAAACATCTTCTCTCATAACCCCGAAGTACTGAAGGGATTCAAAATCTTTGCGGGTTAGGTATGGATGAATCAGTTCCTTTTCAACCATTAACTCAAGGACATCGGGCCTTAGCTCTTCTTTGAGAAGCCCCTGGTTTATCAGGGCCTGGATTCCTTCGTGATGGTAGACATCACGCTTTATAACCCCGCTTTTGTAAAGCTGGATAAAACCGTCGACCAGCATCTCGGTGGAACCGTAGAGCCCCTTTTCAAAAGCGCCGGTTCCTCCGATATCTTCTATTAGCCCTGCGTATGTATCTTTTACACCGCTTTTGCCGATCAGTTCCGAGTAGGCTTCATTGTTGTTATGCCGCATGTCAAGGGCTGAGGCTACGGCATCTCCAAGGGCCCCTATTCCTATCTGAAGGGTTCCGCCGTCTTTTATAAGTGTGCTTGCGTTAAGGCCTATCATGTAATCAGGATCAGAGACAGCCATTCGGGGGGTATTGAAAAGCTTATGATTTCCTTCTTCATTGTCAATTATTATGTCGTAGTCTTCGGGCCTTAACTCCGCATCCCCGTACATGAATGGCAGCTCCGGATTGACCACGCCTATGGAAAGGGCCTTTTCGCCTTTTTCCCGCAATTTGCGGTGCTCTGAAAGGGTCTCTATAGTGGTGTCCGCATTGCAGGACGCGCTGTAGCAGCGGGTTCTCTGGTAACCTGATTTTGCGAGCATGTTCATGTAAACCCTGGCGCCATGGTCCGTGCAGTCGCGGACCACGTGGGTGTAATTGGTGCTCATGTAGTTCTGCTGCATCAGCGGGGTGTTGTTGAAGGCTCCGGCCCTGCAGTAAAGTTCATGAATCGTGATGTTTTCAGGAACTTCATCCCTGCGGATGTCTGAAAGATAATCCAGGTCCGGTACCCCCTGCCAGACCCGGCTTACAAACGGCTCCATGAATCTGCGCTCAAGCTCGTTTGTCCAGGAAGGCTTCTCAAGGGAAAGGGCTGTGAATATAGTCAGCGAAATGCCGGGATTGTTTTTTGCCCTCTGGTAAAGGGCGTTTATAAGGGGCACAGGCTTTCCCAGACCCAGGGGGAGGCCGACTGTAACCCTGCCTTCGAACTCTTCTATTATACGATCCACGGTTTGCTCAATATTTAAATACAGGGGTCTTTTTGATTCCATACCTACATAACCTCGAATTTTTAAAAATTGCAGCCTTGATGCTCTCGTAAAATGTCGCTTCAAAAACCGATCCCGACCTTGAACTTCCCCGGAAGTATTCCCCCCGGGCCGAGGCCCGGTACCGCGCACTCCAAATAACTTTTTGCCGCATTCTTAAAGGCGTTGTTTTTATTTTTTTTAAACCCTGGCCCTTGGCCCTTGGCCCTTGAACCTTGAACGAAGTTACTCAGAAGTCTGATTTTAGATGGTACCGTAAAAACCATACGCGGCACCTATACCAGCATCCATAGTGTCATTCAAGATGTATTTTTAAAAAATACAGTTACTTCAGATGAAATACAATCGCGCGGGTAAACACTGATACTTTCAAGATAACGACGTATACAGCCCTTTATCCGGTTTCAGGTGCACGGGCACCTTTTCCAGGTTGCGGCACAGCTCCATGGAAATATCCACGGTCTCATCCGAGGTATGGGGACCCTGGACCACCGATTTTTTTTTGCCCAAAGTCCAAAGCAGATGTATTATAAAGGTTCAGGCTTACGGTTCGCTGAAAACGCTACAACATGATTTCACGGAGAAAGCGCAATGAAGGAAAAAATCAGGGAGGACATCTACAAGGCATTTATAGGAGAGGCAAAAGCCTATTTCAGGCTGCTGGCGTATGCTGAAAAAGCAGAGGAAGAAGAAGTCCCGCAGATCGCCCTGCTGTTCCGGGCAATTGCAGAAGCGGAAAGGGTGCATGCCACCCGCCACTTAAACCTGGTCAAAGACCTGCTTGTAAAAGACACAGACACCAACCTCATGAATTCCTTCAAGCGCGAGCAGTCAGTAAGCGAAAACGAATACCCGGAACTTATCAAAACAGCCGAAGAAGAAGGTGAAAAGGCTGTAGCGACCACGTTCAGCCATGCCAGGGACGCCGAGACCTACCATGCCAAGCTCTACGAACGAGCTATTTATCACGTGATAAAAAATACCGTGAAAGCATACCAGGTCTGCCAGGTCTGCGGCTATGTTACGGACAAAAAGGCACCTGAGAAATGCCCTGTCTGCAGCGCTCCCAGGGAGAAATTCAAGACCGTGCAGTAAGACAGCAAGAGTGTAAAAATCAGTTACAAGGACAACTCAGGAAAGGAAGGATTTTTATGGCAACGCTTAAGAAAGTCAGTTCAAAAGACCTTTTCATGGGAAGACTCGCCCACGGCGCGGACCTTCTCGAGGAAATCACATCCGCCTGCACCGGACAGAACATCCGGCTGGGCCGGCTGGAGGCCATAGGAGCGGTCCAGCGAGCACGTCTTGGCTACTATGACCAGAAAACCCGCGAATACAGGTTCTTCGCCATAGACAGAGCACTTGAAATCACTGCGCTTACCGGCAATGTTTCACTCAAGGAGGGAGAACCCATGGTGCACGCCCATGTAACCCTGGCAGATGAAGCAGGCAACGCCTTCGGCGGGCACCTGGCGCCCGGAACAATTGTTTTTGCATGCGAAATCATCATAGAGTCCCTGGAAGGCGAAGCGTTTGAACGGACCTTTGACGCGGAAACCGGCCTGCCGCTGTGGAAAATGTAGTGCGCGGCACAAAGCCCTGCAAAAAGTTTAGGCTGACCAGATAGATGAGCCTTAAAAGCCTGCTGTACCCCGCAGCCGCGGTCTGCCTGATGCTGTGCATGCATTACGCGGTTTTCAAAAGCCTCATGCTTTTTTTCCGGGTCAGACGGCTGCAGGCAAAAATTCCGCTGTACGCCGCCATGGTGGTTTTGAGCTTTTCCTTTGTAAGCTCATTCTCCCTGATCCACTGGCAGGAAAACGCCTGGACGGTCGGCTGGTACATATTTGCAGGAACCTGGACTGCTTTTGTGATCCATTGCCTGGCAGCCGTGGCCGCGGCCTGGCTCGTAATCCCGGCAGCCAGGCTGGCCGGGGTCAGGCTGCCGTCAAAAGCCCTCGGCGCGGGTGTGGTTTGTCTCGCAGTAATTGCCACTGCTTACGGCACCTGGGCCTCGTATCACCCCGTGGTGCGCCAGGTGACAGCAGAAGTCGGGGCCCTTCCTGAGAGCTGGGAAAAAAGCACCATAGTTCACCTTTCAGATATTCACCTGGGGCATTTTTACAAAAGCGGTTTTGCCCGACGGATCACGGAGTCGGTAAATTCCCTGGACCCGGATCTCGTGCTTATCACGGGAGACATTTTAGACGGCATGGGAGGGCCCTTCAGCGAAAACCTTGAGCCGCTGTGCGGACTAGCAGCAAAGCACGGGGTGTTTTTTGTAACAGGAAACCATGAACACTATGTTGGCATAGAAAAATCGCTTTCCATACTTGAAAAAACCCCCTTCAGGATATTAGACAACGAGGCAGTAAAAATAAACGGCCTGGAAATCGTGGGGGTAAGTTATCCAGGAATAGATGACATGTCACGGATCAAGAATTTCCGGCCCGAAAAAGCTCCGGGGACGGCCAGGATTTCCATGTTTCACACTCCCACGGAAATGGGAATAAACAAAAAAAGCATGGGGCAGCAGCACTTTGCCAACTACTGGATGCCTGACACCTCGTATAAAATGAACATAAAAACCGGGGCAGACCTCCAGCTTTCAGGCCACACCCACCACGGCCAGATATTTCCCGTAAACCTGCTTACCCGGCTTCTTTACAGGGGCTATGACCACGGGTTAAAAAAAATAAACGGCACTTACCTTTATACTTCTGCCGGAACCGGCTCCTGGGGTGCGCCGGTCAGAACCACGGGCAGGCCTGAGATTGCCGCTATCCGGCTTGTCAGGAAATAAATTTCACACGCTCGGGCGAGATATGAAAATTCAACAGTACATCAAAAAATACCTGGAAAAGCGGGCCTCGGAGCACAGGATTGAAGATATTCGCATAGGGCTTGGTTATACGGCGGTGATGCTTGAAAACGGCAGCACCGGCCTTGCAGGAACCCCTCTTAGGCATGTAAGGCACGGGTGCACGGTTTTTGACCGCATGCTGCCGCTGACCGGTGCAAATGCAAGTGATCTTCTGGACTTAACAGACTCCAAAGACCCCTTGGAAACCGCGGCTGGACTGGCAACAGCCAACGCACTTTCCAACATCTTTCGGCCGGAAATGGACACCGGCGACGTCCTGGACTCGGTAAATCTTGATAAAACCGACCACGTCGGAATGGTTGGAAACTTCGCTCCCCTGGTGGGGACAATTAAAAACTCCGGGGCGGAGCTTACAATATTCGAGCAGATAGAATCACCGGCAGGAGGAATGCTGCCGGCAGGGCAGATCCCTGAAGTGCTGCCCGAATGCTCGGTATGCATGCTTACCGCCACATCGATTATCAATCATACCTTTGACACCATAATAGAGTTTGCCGCGCACTGCAGGTCGGTGGTCCTGCTTGGGGCGTCCGTGCCCCTTATCCCTGAAATATTTTCACACACACCAGTCACCTGCCTGTCAGGGGTGCTTGTGACAAAACCCCGGGAGATAATGCATATTGTCAGCTGCGGCGGAGGCATGCGCCGGTTTGGCGGGGTCGTCAGCAAGGTCAATCTGGCGGTGCAAAACTGACTGGATCTGAATGGATCTGATTTGACACCGGCTGAGAAAGCTGTTATTTTTGTTTCAAAAGCTGCGAAGAACGCGGCACACGGCCTTCGGGCCGGATAGAAGAAAGCGCTTAACCTGAAATTTCTTTCAAGAAGAAAGGAGATGAATCATGAAGATCAGAAAAGTCACAAAAAAACCCACCGGTATGTGCAAGTGTAAACGCTCCTGCTGAAAACCTGATGCCTTATGAACGGAGCCTGTGCATGGACGGGGGGTTCATGCACGGGCTTTTTATTTCACCAGCCAGGGACTAAAATGCGCAAAACAGACTTTAAGGATTATATCTGCAGGCCGCTGTGCATGTTTTTCTCTGAAGACGAAAAAGAAGAAATGGCTTGCCTGGGCGCCAGGGCTGCAGCAGTGCTTTATGAAAACGGCATCATAAAGCCCGTGCAAATCCGGGAAGTATTAAAACAAAGCTATGTTTGGGAAAAGCACAGGGCTGACCTGGGAAGCGTTCTTTGCAGTGCATGCGAATTCCGGCAGGAAGACTGCGATTTTCAGTCCCCGGAGCCCTCGGATGATCTCGAACCCTGCGGGGGTTATATCCTGCTGGCTCACCTCCTTGAAAAACGCGAACTTGATATCCGGCAGGTGGAAAAAGCCTTATGAACCCCGCCCACTGGCGCGACTCAATACTCCGGCTGCACCCCCGGGCAGCACTGAAATCCCTGGAAGTTCCTTATGTTTACCATACAGGCAAAGACGAGCTCTACGAGATAGACGAGCGTGCGCTTGAGTTTTTAAAGCTTTGCAACGGCACCAGGCAGGGCAGGCAGCTCACCGATGAGGAAGAGTTCGTGAAATACTGCATGGAAGAACAAATCATAGAAGCCCTGGACCGGCCCGAAGAAATAAGCATACACGTTGACACCGGCGACACACCCTCTCTTCGCTACCTTGAGCTTCACCTGCTGCACAGGTGCAACCTGAAATGCAGGCACTGCTACCTGGGGCCGCCTGCGGGAGACGAGCTCGGCCTGGAGGAGGCAGTGGGCATTGCCCGGCAGTTTGCCGCAAACGGAGGGCTGCGCCTTCTTATTTCCGGAGGAGAGCCTTTCCTCTACTCCGGGCTGGATTCATTTCTGGAGCAGACCGGGAATCTGGGGATCAGGAGGATTCTTTTTACAAACGGCACCCTTTTGACATCTGAAAACATCCGCGGATTGCAGGCAGAAGAAATAGCCTTCAGCATGGACGGCTGGCGCAGAGGCCATGAAGCCCTGAGGGGGAAAAACACCTTCGATCCCCTGATGCGCGGCATAGACGCCGCAAAAAGCGCGGGCATCGACATCTCCTTTTCAACAATGATCCATGGTGAAAATACCGATGAATTCGAACGGATGAAAAGGTTCATCGAAGATGCCGGGGCCGTGGAATGGGGAGTGGATATATTGACAGTCACGGGATCGCTTGTGGCCCACCAGGATCTTTGCCTGGATTATGAAAGTGCAGCCCCTTTCATGGAATACTCATTCGGCGGGGGGTATCACGGCTCTTCTGATGATTACGCCTGCGGCCGGCACCTCATGGCGGTCATGCCTGACGGGCAGGCTGTAAAATGCGGCTTCTACAGCGACCGGCCCCTGGGCGATGCCCGCAAAAGCCTGGCTGAATGCTGGAAGAACATGCCCCATATAAGGCTCGACGAGCTCGAATGCAGGGGATGTGAATTCATTCATGAATGCAGGGGCGGCTGCAGATTCAGGGCTCCGCACCCTCTTGCGCCTGACCCGGCCATGTGCCGCCTCTACGGGGTTGACCATGGAAACAGCAGAAATTAAGGCTCCGGCATACATCCAGTTTTACCCCACCCTGAGGTGCAATTATTCCTGCAGTTTCTGCTTTAACCGGCACCTGCCGCAGACCGGCGACATCTCGGTTGAACAGTTTGAAAAAATAGCCTCTGTCTGCCGCGGCCTGGGAACAGACCATATAGACATCCTGGGCGGGGAGCCGGCCCTTCATCCCGGCATACTGGATATAACGCGCATCATCAGCGAAAAAGGCATCAAAACAACAATCAGCACCAACGGCAGCCGCCCTGACGTGCTTTATGCCCTGTCTGAAAATTTTGACAGAAACTCCGTGGGCATAGGCATCTCGCTCAATGACAGCCGGCTGCCCCAAGGGCTGCACGATTACATCATTTCCAATCGGCCGGTGCTCAAAACCGTTTTTACAAACACCCGGTCACCTGAAAACGCAATGCTTCCATACTTAGGGATGCAGGACATGGACTGCAGGCTTATTTTCAGGGATGCGGCAGACAGTGCTGACCTTGAAAACTGCACCGGTTTTGAAACATTTTTAAACAGCCTGGAGCTCTTAAGGCGCAGGTACCCCGGGGTAAAAGGCGTTTTCTGCGGCGGGTTCATCCCTGATACTAAACAGCACCCGCAACTTTCAGGCACCCGCTGTCCCGCGGGCACCACAAAGCTCTCTGTGCTCTGCGACGGCTCGGTTTACCCGTGCTACCTGTTTTTCAGGCACAAGGAATTCTGCCTCGGAAACATACTGGAAGATGATTTCTCCGAAATCTGGAACAACGAGATACTCGATTTTTTCAGAACATCCAGGGGCAGCCCCTGCGCAAACAAGTCCTGCGGAATTTACGGGCAATGCCGCGGCGGGTGCCCGGCAATGAGCTATCTTGCCTACAACCGGCTGGATGCGCCTGATCCCAGGTGCTCCTGACAGCAGCAGGCAGGACGGATTTTCTAAAAACATTTTAGAAGGAGTCAGGGAAATGGACGGATTTATCAACCTTCGCAAAAATGCCCTGGAATCAAAAGAAGGGGAATTCGTATTCGGCGCCGGGCATACAGGCAGTCATGCCTGCTACATGATCTACGGAGTACTGAAGCCCGGTGAAAAAGACCGGCTGGTAAAGCCGGGAAAGGGCCATGAAGAGATGGTTCTGGCAGCAAGGGGTGATCTGGAGGTAAAAGGCGAGGTTTCGGGCCGCCTTAACCAGGGGGAGGCCTTCCACATTACAGAAGACCACACCGCCTGGCTGGAAAACCCCGGAGATGATGAAGCACTGTATGTTATTGCCGGGGGCCATTCAGAGCACGGCCATAACCACTGAGGAAAGGACTGAGTGCAATGCCGGCTGAGCTGCATTTGCAAAACACCATGACAGGCAGAAACCAGCCGTTTGTCCCGAGGCACCCGGGGCAGCCGGTAAAAATCTTCACCTGCGGACCATCCATTTACAACTGGCCTCATATCGGCAACTACCGGACCTTCCTTTTCGAGGACATACTGGAGAGATACCTGGAATTTCTCGGCTACCGGGTTAACAGGCTGATAAACTTCACTGACATGGAAGACAAGGCAATTGCCAGGGCAAACGAACTTTCCGTTTCCCTTGAGGAGCTTACCAGGCCGGTGGCGGAAAAATTCTTACAGGACTGCAGGATGCTAAATATCCGGCTTCCGGGTACAATCGCGCGTTCCACAACGAGCGTGGACCAGGCGGTACTGCTTATAGAAAGGCTGATGGAAAAGCAGATCGCATACAGACACGAAGGGGATATCTTCTATGACCCTTTGAAATTTAAAGCTTTCGGAAAACTCTTCGGCCTGGACATGAAAAAATGGCCGAAAAAAAAGATCAGGTTCAGAAAAGACACCTATCCCGGAGAGCGCTGGAACATGGGCGATTTTATCCTCTGGAAAAAAAGGCGCAGCTCAGACGGAGACATTTACTGGAACACTTCGCTCGGAAAAGGCCGGCCGGCATGGAATGTCCAGGATGCAGCCATGATAACAAAACACCTGGGCTGGGAGCTTGATATATGCTGCGGGGGCATTGACAACATATACAGGCACCACGACTACAATATTGCAGTGGTGGAGGGTATATCAGAAAAAGAACTGGCGGACTTCTGGCTCCACGGGGGCCATGTCCTTCTTACTGGCAAAAAGATGTCCAAGAGCAGGGGCAACATTTTATACGTAAACGACCTGCTGAACCGGGGATATGATCCTCATCACATAAGGTTTCTGATGATTTACGGCGACTACAGAAGGCCTCTTGACTTAAACTACGACAGGATGCACTGCGCCCGAGGCCGGGTGGACACTTACAGGGAAATGGCAGGGCGTATTCAGGAACAGAACCAGCCGGCCCTGCACGGCACGCCAGAGGCGGAATCCCTGGCAGGAAGGCTTGAACCTGATTTCAAAAGCCGCATGAACGACAACCTGGATGTCAAGTCTGCATTTGACCGCACCTACAGCAGTGTCTCACGCCTACTGGACCTGGCCTTGCAGGGCGATCTGGGCTCAAACGGTGTAAAGGCCGTGCACAAAAGCCTGACCCGAATTGACAGCGTGCTGAGAATTGTTTTTTAATAAGCAATGGTGCTCTCATAAAAAGCTTCTCACACAGCCCTGGGTTTTTGAGGGAAAAAAGCCCTGAGGCCGGGATCGTTTTTTTCGCTCCTGACAGCCCGGCCCGGCATGAACATCACGCATCCAAATTTTCAGGGTTTAAACTGCCTGGCGGCTTCCGGCCGTAAAACCCTATGGCCATCAGTTCTTATTTGCACCCAATTGCCTCTGCCATTCTGCTTTACATGCTTTGCCTCTTGTGGTTTACAGTAAACAACCCTAAAACCTTCCTACTTTCCTTTTTTGCCGGGCGGGCGTGACGGGTCATTCCGGCCGCCCGCCCGGCAAATGCCTTGTCTTCCATATTTCTTCCGGATGGCGTCGAGTGCGGATTCAACCTTTTCCCATTTTTCCCGCCGGCCTGATGATTCTGAAAACAGCTCCTGCTGAACCGGCACATTTGCGTCAATGAGGTCAGTGGCTCCAAGGCCTATAAGCCTCACGGGCATCTCGGGATGATATGCCTCCAGAAGGTCCGCTGCAGCCAGGTACAGCATTTCAGCGCTGCTGCTCCTTTGCTCCAGCGCCCCCTGGCGGGTTATCTGCGTGAAATCCGAATGCTTTATCTTTATAAACGCCGTCCTGGCGCGCAGATTGTTCTTACGGAGCTGGCGGCCCACCTCTTCCGCCTGGTCCAGAAGGTATGTTTTCAGATCTTCCTTGTCCCTTGTATCAGCTGCCAGGGTCTTTTCCGAACTAACTGATTTCACGGGCCTTACAGGCGTTACCTTTGAACGGTCCATGCCGCTGGCCAGCTCGAAAAGCCTGGTGCCGAACTTCCCAAGGCGCCGCACAAGCACCGATTCCCCGTATTTCTTAGCATCCCCCAGGGTCTTGATCCCCATGCGCGAAAGCGCCATTGCCGAGACCAGGCCCACTCCCGGGACCTTGTCAACAGGCAGGCGCTCGATAAAGCCCGCAGCCTCCTCAGGGGATATAACCACCAGGCCGTCGGGCTTTTCCATGTCAGAGGCTATCTTTGCCAGAAACTTGTGCGGGGCAATGCCCACTGAACAGGTAAGCCCGGTTTCCCCGCGGATTTTTTCCTTGATCTTAAGGCCCGTGTCCCGCGGGGAGCCGAACAGATGGCCGCAGCCCGAGATGTCAAGGTAGGCCTCGTCAATTGAGACCTGCTCCAGGAGGGGTGAAAAAGATCCGAGTATTTCCATGACGCGCGCGGATATCTCCTTGTAACGGCTCCCCCGGGGCGCAAGAAACACGCCGCCGGGACAAAGCCGCCTGGCCTTATACATGGGCATGGCTGATTTCACCCCGTATTTTCTGGCCTCGTAGCTGGCTGCCGAGACCACGCCCCTGTCCGATATCCCGCCCACTATCACGCACCTGTCCCGCAGCCCGGGGTTGTCGAGCTTTTCCACAGAGGCGAAAAAAGCATCCATGTCCACGTGAACAATCATATCAAAACAGCCTCAGTCAGCAAAAAGCGGCACATGTTCAAACCGGGATACATCAAAAAGCCCCATGTCTGTCAGCTTGAGCTCGGGTATCACCGGCAGTGCCAGAAAGGAAAGGGTCATGAAAGGATCCTTTAGTCCCGAACCCAGCGCTCTTGCTGCGTTGTTTAATTCATCGGTTTTTAGCGCAACTTTTTCAAGAGAAAGGTTTGACATCAGGCCGGCTACGGCAAGCTCAAGGGATGCAGTTACCCGCCCGTTATGCACCACCGCCAGCCCGCCTCCCATGTTGACAACAGCCGTCACGGCTGCCTCCATGTCAGAATCGTCAGCCCCGGCGGCTATGATGTTGTGTGAATCATGGGCCACGCTTCCGGCAATCGCCCCGGAGCGCAGCCCTAAGCCCGATACAAAACCGAGGCCGATATTGCCGGTGGCCCTGTGCCGCTCCACCACCGCCAGCTTTATAATGTCTCGCTCCGGGTCGGACACGGCCTCTCCGTGCTCTATTCTGGCCGGCATGATCAGGCAGGAGGTTATTATGCTTGCCGGCACTAAACCCATGACCCTTACGGAGCCGCCCTGTGCAGGTATCCTGAAATCCAGGGCATTGCTGCCTGTATTCATTGATGCCGGGTAAGTTTCAGGATCGCACCCGAATGCTTCCTCTATGGCTTCGCCGTTTTCCGCCGCAATTTTGCCTGCGCAGTATACTGTTTGGATATCAAAGTCTTTCAGATCGGGCATTACCACCAGGTCAGCCCGCCTTCCAGGCGCAACTGCTCCCAGCCGGTGCAAGCCGAAATACGAGGCAGGGTTGATTGTGCCGATACGGATGGCAGTGACAGGATCCAGTCCCGCTTTCACAGCCCTTTGCATGATAATGTCTATATGCCCCTGGCTTAGTATATCCTGTGCATGCCTGTCATCAGTGCACCACATCACCCTGCCCGAGGTGGAATCACTTACAATCGGCAGCAGGTCGTCAAGGTTTCTGGAGCCGGTTCCCTCCCTGATCATGATGTGCATCCCTGCACGCAGCTTTTCCATTGCTTCTCCGGGGTCCACGCATTCATGATCGCTTGAAATTCCTGCTGCAATATAGGCTGCAAGGTTCTTTCCCGTAACTGCCGGGGCATGGCCTTCAACAGGCTTGTGATGGTCAGCCGCAGCATCAATTTTGAGAAGCACTTCACGGTCTCCGCTGATTACACCGGGAAAATCCATCATCTCGCCCAGTGCAAGGATCCGCTCATGTGAAAGAAGGGGAACCAGGGATTGTGCATCAAGTCTTGCCCCTGATGTTTCCATGGACGTTGCGGGCACGCATGAAGGAAGGGTGAAATAAATGTTCATCGGCTGGTTTTCAGCCGCAGCAAGCATCCATGCAATCCCGTCGGTTCCCAGTACATTTGCGATTTCATGGGGATCTGCAACCACGGTGGTCGTGCCTCGGGCAACAACTCCGCGGGCAAACTGCGAAACACCGGTCATTGTGCTTTCAATGTGCACGTGCGGATCAATAAAGCCAGGGACCACGTAGGCGCCTGACACGGAAACGGTTCTGCCGGCCTCGTAATCTCCGATACCCGCGATATAGCCGCCTTTCACGGCTATATGCCCCTCGGTGATCTCGCCTGAAAAAACGTTTACGATCCTTGCGTCGGTAATCAGAAGATCTGCGGGATGCCTGCCGCTTGCTGTACCGATGAGTTCTGCCGCATGCCTTTTCAATGCAGTCCCCTGGTTTTTAATGTTTACATATCAGGTTTTTTCTGCCCTGCCGGTTTTTTAATCAGTCCGTCTTATCTGCATGGCTGCCTGCCGGGCATTTGTCATCACGGCTTCCTGGTCCATTCTCACAAGCTGTCCGTCTGAAACCAGCAGTTCACCGTCAACCATTACGTGGGATACGTCCGCGCCCCGCACAGAATATACAACATGGGATTCAGGGTTATACATGGGCACGAGATGAGGCCTGCGGGAATTTATAATTACTATGTCCGCTGCCTTGCCCTTTTCTATCGAGCCGGTTATCCGGTCCATTCCAAGTGCCCGGGCCCCCTCAATGGTTGCCATGCGCACCACTGTCCTTGCATCCATAACAGTGGGGTCATGCAGTTCAGCCTTGTGCAGCTTGGCTGCAAAATCCATGGCCTCGAACATGTCAAGGTTGTTGTTGGACGCGCACCCGTCCGTGCCCAGCCCAAGGGTTATTCCCGCGTTTATAAGCGCGGGCGCCGGAGCAGTTCCCGAAGCCAGCTTCATGTTGCTCTCTGGATTGTGCGAAACCCTGACCCCGTTATCATGAAGTATGGATATATCCACTGCGTTGACCCACACGCAGTGCGAGGCCAGTGTGTTTTCGTCAAGCACGCCGAGGTCAGCCAGATACCTTACAACCGAGCCTCCTGTTTCAAGCCCAGAGATCTCCGCCTCGCTGCGGGTTTCAGAAACGTGGATCTGAAAAATCGCCCCTGCTTCATCCGCGGCCTTTTTTGCACGCTTCAGGGTCCCGGCAGAGCAGGTATAGGCAGAATGGCAGAAAATCGAGGGGATGATGCGCCTGCTTCTGTCATTCCATTGGCGCGCAAACTTTTCGGCAACATCTATGTTTTTTGACGGGTCAGGCGCATCAGGAGTGGGAAAATCCACTATTCCCTGGCCCATCACAGCCCTTATTCCTGCTTCCGCTGCGGCATGTGCGGCGGAATCCTCGTAAAAATAACCGTCGCAGCAGGTGGTTGTGCCTGAAAGAAGCATTTCAGCACATGACAGAAGGGTTCCGGTCCTTACGGTTTCAGGGTTTATATGCGCGGCTTCTGCTGGAAAAATATGTTCCGCAAGCCACTTTTCAAGCGGCAGGTCATCTGCCAGCCCCCGGAAAAGAGACATGGGAAGGTGGGTGTGGGTGTTTACAAGACCCGGCATTACAATGCCGCCTGCAGCGTCAATCACCCTGCCTGAGTGTTCTTCGCTTATGCCGCCCGGCTTTCCCGCATACACGATACAGCCGTTTCTCACAGCCACTTCCCCGTTTTCAATTATCTCGAATTCCGGGTTTACCGTGACAACAATTCCGTTTTTAATCAGCGTGTCCGCAGATTCGCGCAAAATCCGAACCTCCTGTAAATTAAATCCTCCCTGAAAACCCTTCCTTCATTTTCATATGTAAAATTAAATCCCGCTGCTTTCAAGCCAAAACAGGGCGGGAGCAATATGCCGGCAAAAGACAACGAGATAAATGAGTACTGAACTCCCGGCTCGTGCCTTATAATCGGGA
>JBKHES010000023.1:0-23521 GCA_046540695.1 Desulfobacterales bacterium | reverse complement strand
AGCGGATTTTTTTCAAGGGGTGTCTGCATGGTTGAGTGGAAAGACAGGGCCGCGCACCTGGCCTCCAGATATGTCAACGGCACGGGGTGCCATGTTTTTTTAACCGGCAGGGCCGGCACCGGCAAGACCACGTTTCTCCACGACATCCGCAGGCGTACGCACAAAAATACCATTGTTGCCGCCCCCACGGGTATTGCGGCCATAAACGCCGAGGGCGTTACCCTTCATTCCCTTTTTCAGCTTCCGTTCGGCTCGTTTATACCCCGGGAGATCCAGCCTGGAGAGTCCGCGCCCGATTTTGAGATAAACACCCCGCAGTCGGTGCGACGCGGCCTTAAAATGCAGTCAGCCAAGCGCAACATGTTAAAAAAGCTCGAACTGCTGATCATAGACGAAGTAAGCATGCTGCGGGCTGACCTGCTTGATGCCGTTGATGCGGTCTTAAGGATGGTAAGGCGGCAGCCGGGCTGCGCCTTCGGCGGCGTGCAGGTTCTTTTCATAGGCGATCTTCACCAGTTGCCCCCGGTGGTAAAGGAGGCGGAATGGGAGGTATTAAAAGAATTCTATCCCACGATGTTTTTTTTCGGCGCCCGGGCACTGGCGGAAAACGATCCCGTATACATTGAACTCGAGCATATTTACAGGCAGAGCGATGAAAAATTTATTTCCGTTTTAAACAACCTGCGCGACGGCCGGATAACAGACAGGGACGTAAAATGTTTAAACAGCAGGTGCTATCCTGATTTCACAGCCGGACCAGACGACGGTTACGTGTATCTTACCACCCACAACCGAAAGGCGGACCGCATCAACCAGGCTGAACTGCAAAAGCTGCCCGGAAAGGTTTTTGAATACAGCGCAACAGTCAAGGGCAGGTTCGATGACCGCACTTACCCGGTGGAGCCGGTGCTGTCTCTGAAAAAGGGCGCCCAGGTCATGTTTATCAAAAACGATCCCACAGGAGAGCAGCGGTTTTTCAACGGCAGGATCGGAAAAGTGGAGGAATTAAACGAAAACAGCGTCAAGGTGGGTTTTGACGATAAGAGCCCTTCTGTGTGGGTGGAATCTTATACATGGGAAAACAAGCGTTACACTTTAGACTCCCAGAGCGGCAGGATTACTGAAAAGGTTATAGGCACATTTGTTCATTACCCGCTGAAGCTGGCCTGGGCCATTACCATTCACAAAAGCCAGGGCCTGACGTTTGAGCGCGCCATAATCGACGTCTCCCGGGCCTTTGCAGCCGGCCAGGTCTACGTGGCCCTGTCCCGGCTAACCGCGCTGGACGGGCTCGTGCTCACAAGCCCTTTCCGGGATCGCGAAATTGCCAGGGAGCCGGCACTGGAGGAATTCACCCGCAAAAAAGCGGACCCTGAAAGCCTGGAGCAGAGCCTGAAGCAAGCCTCCACGCAGTACCTTTCGGAAACCGTAAAAGAGGCATTCGATTTTTCCGGCCCGGCACGGGAGGTGGATTTTCACCTGCGCACCTACAACAAGGATTCTGCGCATTCAAAAAAGCAGCAGTATCTTAAGTGGGCGCAGTCTCTTCAGGCGGATGTAAAACCTGTAAAAGAGGTGGGCGACAAGTTTTTAAAACAGCTCAGCGCAATCATGCCTTGTTTCGCAGAAGATGATCCCTCGCATCTAAGGCAGAGAGTTCATGCGGCCAGGGGATATTTCGAGCCGATTTTAAAAAATTTCTGCGAGCGCATTCAAAGGCACAGAAAAGAGCTGCAGTCATCGAAAACCGGCCTCAAGGAATATATCAAGGAAACAGAAGCCCTTGAGCGGCTGTTTTACGAACGGGTACAGAAAATCGAAAAAGCCCTTGCGCTGATCGACTCATTTGCCGGAGGCCAGGAGCTGACAATAAAGGACCTGCCCGAAGTGCGGCAGGAAGGGGGGAAGTCCGCAAAAGCAAAAAGCGCCGGTTCTTTTTCGAAAAAAACCAAATCAGGGAAAAACCCCGACACCAGGACCCTGACATTGCAGCTTTTCAACCAGGGCAGGGCAGTGGAGGAAATCGCGGCGGAGCGTTGCCTTACTGTCCGCACCATCGAAGGCCACCTTGCCCACTGGGTTGAAAAAGGCGAAATCGAAGTTACCAGCCTGGTTTCCGAAAAAAGCCTTGAGGAAATCGCGGAGGCTTTCAAAAGCCTGGAAACTTCATATCTCAGGCCTGTGCATGAGTTTTTCTCCGGAAAATACGATTACGGCACTCTAAATTTCGCCGCAGCCTTTCTTAAACAGGGTGAAAAATAGGCCCCTGTTTTTTAACCCAGAATGGACTGAAGCGCGTCTATGTGTTCCTGGGTGCTGTGGCACAGGGCCTGGTAGGCTGCTGAAAGCTCCAGGACTTCCTCCATGGTGCTGTGCTGGCTTACCCTGAGCAGACGCTTGGACATGCGAAGGGCGGCTGCCGGCTTGGACGCGATTTTTCCGGCAAGCTCAGTTGCAGCAGGCAGAAGGTCGCTGTGCTGCACGGTACGGTTTACCAGGCCTATCCCGGCGGCCTCCGCGGCTGATACTGTGTCACCCGTGAAAGTCATCTCAGCGGCCCTTGCCTGGCCCACCAGCCTGGGCAGAAAATAGGCCCCGCCGTCTCCCGGAATCAGGCCCACGTTTAAAAATGACTCCGCAAAACAGGCGTTTTCAGATGCGATGCGCATGTCGCACATCAGGGCCAGGTCGCAGCCCGCGCCCACGGCGGGTCCGTTTACAGCGGCAATGCTGGGTACTTCAAGATTATACACCGCCCTGGGAATCCTTTGCACCTGCTTGCGGTAATTGTCCATGATATCTGCGGGCCCGCCTGAAAACATCCCCCTTTTATTGAGCATGTCCTTTATGTTGCCCCCTGCTGAAAATGCGGGATCAGCCGCTGTCAGGACAAGGACCTTGACTTTTTGCTCGTTGTTGATCCATGCGCAGGCGGCTTCTATCTCCCGTATCATTTCAGGGCCGGTGACAGCATTGCGGATATCAGGCCTGTTTAGAGTAAGCGTCGCAATGCCGCTGCTGAGGCTTAACTCTATTTCATTGTATTTCTCAGTCATTGTTTTTCGCTTCTGTTTTTTTATTGACCATGCAGCAGGGCTTAAAACTCCACCGCCTCTGTTTCAGGCAGGTTACTTGTCCCTGTTTGCCCTGCGCAGGCCGAGGCGGTCCATGGCAATAATCATTTTGCAGATATTGGCGGAGCCTTCCACCATGTAGTAAGTGGGCATGTCACGGAACAAGCGCTCCACGGGGTATTCTGTTGAATATCCGTAGGCTCCCATGATGCGCATGGCAAAGTCAGCCGCCCTGCTGGCCGCCTCTCCTGCAAGGTACTTGGCATGCGCCACGTCCAGGCCGTTGTTTAGCTTGCCCTGGTCCTTGTTGTATGCGGCCATGTATACCACCAGCCTGGCGGCCTCGATTTCCGCAGAAAGCCTGCCTATCATGTCCTGGTTCATCTGGAAGTCGCCTATGGATTTTCCGAACTGTTTTCTTTGTTTGCAGTATTTGATGATTTCATCCAGGCAGGCCTGCGCCAGCCCGACACCGCCCGCTGCCGCGGACAGACGGGTCTGGTTAAGGGAGCTGAAAACGATTTTTGCACCGTCGCCCGGGCTGCCGAGAATGTTTTCTTTGGGCACTTTGGTGTTGTTTAAAAACACCTCGCCGGTGGGAGAGCAGTGCGAGCCCATTTTGTCGAGCCTGGTGGTCTGCACCCCGTTGAAGTTTTTCGGCTCAATTACGAATGCCGAAAGCCCCCTGGATTTAGCAGACGGGTCGGTGTAGGCGTAATATATGAGAACGTCTGCCGCGTCCGCATTTGAAATCCAGGTTTTGTTTCCGTTTAAAACCCAGTGATCGCCCTTGTCCTCTGCTGTTGACTGCATTGCCATGACATCTGAGCCCGCGTCGGGCTCAGTGATTGCAAAGCCCCCCACGTAGTCCGCCTGTACCAGCTTTTTAACATACTTGTTTTTAAGTTCCTCGCTGCCGTAGCGGTAAATCGTGTATGCGCATCCAAGTTCCTGCATGTTCACCTGGACCCTCAGGGAGCTTGCCGAGCGCGCGATTTCCTCGGTCACGATCATGGCGGCCATAAACCCCATGCCCTCGCCGCCGTATTGCTCAGGGACAACCGTTCCGAAAAACCCGAGTTCTCCCATTGGTTTTAAAGCCTCTTCGCGGGGAAAATAGTGCTGCCTGTCCCACTCGGAAAGGTTGGGCGCAAGCTTTTTGACTGCAAATTCCCGCACTGTTTTGCGAAGCATCTCCTGTTCCTTTGTCCACGAAAACTCCATTTGTATTTCCTTTTTCTTTTTCAGTAAGGATGATGGTTTCGTAAAAAGTCGATTTCCTCGCTCCTTGACCATTTTGGGCGCGGCTAAATTCGTCTGCTAAATTTCTCAAACTCGGGCTGAAGCCCTCAAACAGTGAGAAATTTTAACGCAGACAAATTTATCCGCTTTTGCCCAAAATGCTCAAATGTCGCTCAAAAATGACTTTTTACGATTCTATCAACGATATTAAGTAAACCTGTTGTTTATATGAAATATATAGTAAAGCCTGATGACCGGGGTTACAGCGAAAAACCAGGCACCAGGTTCATGCACCTCACAATTACCCTGTCTTTTGCCCCGAAGTCTATGACGGACAGGCAACCCGGGTCCTGGCCCAGTGAAAACAGACGGTCCAGCGGCATGCCCAGCCAGTGGCAGAGCATGACCCTGTTTACCCCTGCATGGCTGACGACTGCCGCGGTTCCCTCTGTTCGGTCAGCAATGCCCTGAAAAACCGGCACGATCCTGGCCTGCAGATCCGCGAAGGATTCACCGCGCGGCGGCCTGAACCCTGCCAGGTCCCGTCCCCTTTGCGAAAAACCCTCGGGGTCCTCTTGTTTTACCCGGTCAAAAGACAGGCCTTCCCAGTCTCCGAGGTAAATTTCCCTCAGCCAGAGGTCAGTCTCGATTTCCAGGCCCCGGGAGCCTGCTATTATTTCGGCGGTCTGTCTGCTGCGGATAAGATCGCTGCATAAAATGCGCGAAATTGAAACATCGGCCAGCATCGAGGCAAGGGCATCTGCCTGCAGTCTTCCTTCCCGGGTGAGCCTGGTTTCTGTCTGGCCGATAAATCGCCTGGTTCCTGGGTCCCCGGCCCGGCCGTGCCTTATCAGCAGAAGGCGTTTTTTCCCGCCGGCGGAATTTTGATCCCCGGGTATTTTACCAGGCGACGATGTCATAGCATGCCCTTAAGGGCTCTTGTTGTGAGAACGCCTGCCATTTCCCTGCGGTATTGGGCACTTGCCCTGAGATCGCTTATGGGGCTTACCTCCTGTTGCGCCAGGTCTGCCGCCTGCTCAATTAATTCATGGGTAAGTTCCTTTCCGCGGATCAGCTCCTCGGTTTTGAGCGCCCGCATTGGCGTGGGGGCAACCGACCCGAATGCCAGGGAGGCGTCTGTGCATATACGCTCGTCCATGCGGGCTTTTGCCGCGATTGTTATTACCGATATGGTAAAAGCCTGCCGAACGCCCATTTTGCGCCAGTAAGTGCGGTCATTTTCCTGCTGTGCCGGAAAACAAACCGATTTCAGAAGTTTTCCGGACCCGCATTCGCTTTTGCCCGGACCTGAAAAAAAGCTGCTCAGCGGAATTTCTGAAATTCCGCCATCTCTGTCAACGATTTCCAGTTGGGCCTGCAGGGCCAATAGCGGAGGAGCGGTATCTGCCGCAGGCGAGGCGGTGCACAAATTGCCCCCGAGCGTGGCCGTGTTTCTCACCTGCAAAGAGGCCATCCACTGGACCGCCTCGGACAGCAGGGGCGCGGATTGTTCAATTGTCCGGGAATTAACAATGTCTGACAGGCGGGTTGCAGCGCCTATGCGGACTTTTCCCTGTTCGAGTGTAATGCCGCTGAATCCCGGCAGATCACGGATATCAATTACATTGACCCCGTCAGGGTATGCCCAGGCCCCTTTTCTGACCGCGGGTATGAAATCCGTGCAGCCCGCCACCACTGCCCAGGGATCGCTGCCGCGCATCAGGCCGAGAGCCTCTTGGGTTTCAGCGGGCCTGTGATATACTATCTGCGGCATAACTCTGGCGCCGATGTATGTTGATTGCATTGGTTTGCCTCCTTGGTTCAAGCCGGTGTTACCACCAGTTTCCGGCATCCTTTTCCTTTTTTGCCGCCTGCACCGATCTTACTATGTTCACGTAACCGGTGCACCGGCACATATGTCCCTCCATGCTCTTGCGCACCCCTGCATTATCCAGGGTCTTGTTTTCATTAATAATCGAGTAGGAGGTCATGAGAATTCCTGATGTGCAGTAGCCGCACTGGAAACCGTGGTTATCCGCAAAAGACTGCATCAGTGGATGGACTTCATCGCCCTTGAGCAGGCCTTCGGATGTAAGAATCTCGTCGCCGTTTACTGATACTGCCAGCACAAGACAGCTGTTTACCGGCTCATTGTTTAAAAGTATGGTGCAGGCCCCGCATGCGCCTTCACCGCAGCTTCTGCGAACGCTTGTAAGACGGAGCTGATCGCGCAGGACATCGAGCAGGGTATTGTGGGTCTGGACCTGCAGCTCGTGTTTTTTCCCGTTGACTGTCAAATGTATGGTCTGTTCCATTTATTCCTCCTGTTTGCCCCGCGCCCCGCCGCCGGGTTGCCGGGCATTGCGGATCAGTGATCTCACGCGCTCAGGTGTTGCAGGCGATGTGTTTACCTCAACCCCGAACGGGGTGAGCGCGTCTTCTATTGCAGCCAGAATTACCGCCTTGCTGCCGATTATGGGTGCCTCTCCCATCCCCTTGCTGCCGGTTTCAGAGAAAGGAGACGGGGTTTCCATGTGCGCTATGCGGATATCCGGCGCGTCCACCGAGGTGGGCATCAGGTACTCCGACAGGCAGGTGTTTTCTATCCGGCCTTCCTGGTTATATGTGATCTCCTCGCTCAGGGCCTCGCCTATGCCCTGAATGATCCCCCCGTGAATCTGGCCGTCCACAACCTCCTTGTCTATTATGGTTCCGGCGTCGTGCACGTGCACATAATCAAGGATGCTTGTCTCGCCGGTTTCAGCATCCACTTCCACCACTGCCACGTCAGCCGAAACGCAGAAGGTTGTATAAGAGGTCCCGCTTTCCGGGGTTGTCGGGCTGTACCATGTGGTGGTCACATCCAGAAGATGGTCATGGGCCAGCAGCATTTCCTTGGGCAGCCCCCTGGGGCCGGGAAAGTAAAAAGCCTTGCGTGCGAATTCCTTGAAGCTCAGGCCGTTTTCCGGGTCTGATCCTGCGTAAATCCTGCTGTTTTCCAGTACAATGTCCTGCTGCCGGCATTTGAGGAAATGGGCGGCGCACTTGAGCATCTTTTCCTTTAAAAGCCCGGCGGCCTTGGCCACCGCGCTTGCAGGAAACACCGCGCCACGGCTCGAAAGAGGCCCCTGTCCGATAAAATCAGAATTCACCGGCTTTACGTACACGTGGTCCTCCAGGCAGCCGAGAGTTGAGGATACTATTTTTGAATGGCTCTTTTCCGCTCCCTGGCCTATTTCAGTGCGGTCTGAATGCACTTCTATGGTTCCGTCCGCTGTCATCTGGGCCCTGGCCTGGGTGATTCCTCCCATCTGGGAGTTGGGCACAGCTACACCCGCCGGTTCTATGGCGCTGATCACGCCCACACCGATATATCTTCCCTGTTTTCCGGCTTCCTTCTGCCTGGCGCGCCAGCCGGTAACATCGCTCATATCCAGGGCCTTCTGCAGAAGCCCGGGGTAATCGCCGCTGTCCATGGTGTAGTTATTTATCTGGCTGTAGGGAAAAGCATCAGGGGGGATAAAATTCTTGAACCTGATCTCCTCAGGGGTCATGTTGAGTTTTCTTGCCACCTGGTTTAACACGTGCTCTGCGAACTTGATTCCCTTGTCTTTTCCGTAGCCCCGGTATGCACAGTAAAATGACTTGTTGCTTACTGCGCCTATTCCTTCTATGTGCATTCCGGTCCAGGTGTACATGTTTACCACCGCGGAACAGGCGGGAAACAGGCTCAGGGCTGCAATTCCCTTCTGGGTGCTTTCCACCCCGAGGTCCTGGGTGATGGTGGCCTTCATGCCCAGCATCCGGCCGTCGCGGTTGAAAGCCACCTGCCCGGTCCAGCTCACATCCCGCTGATGGGGGCCTGTTACCACCCAGTCGTTCATAGTCTCCATGTATTTCACCGGTCTGCCCAGAAGCCTTGAAGCCAGGGCAACCACGTTTTCCTTATACGTATGTATCTTCAGGCCGAAGGCGCCTCCGATGTCAACGGAATTGATCCTGACCCTGACCTCTGGCAGACCCTGGGTTTCGGCTATGTTGTGCCTCTGAAGATAAGGGGTCTGAAACGTTCCCCACATCTCCAGGGTTTCGCGGTAAGGGTCAAAGCTTGCCACGAATCCCCTGGGTTCAATGGGCAGGCCTGTGACCCGGCCCTCTGAGTAGCTCACGTCCATGACCTCGTCGGCCCGGGCAAATGCCTGATCCACTTCGCCGAAGTCAAAGACCAGGTGAACCTGCTTGTTATCCCCCCACTGTTCATAGAGCAGCGGCGCATCAGGCTCCAGTGCCCTGCGGGCGTTATTGATCACTTCCAGCGGCTCATAGTCGACTTCAATGAGTTGCGCGGCTTTGCGGGCAGTGTGCTCGTCTTCCGCCACCACCGCTGCAACAGGTTCCCCGTACCAGTGGACCTTGTCAACTGCCAGGGCATATACCTCCGTGAGCTTCCAGGTCCATTTGGGATTCTGAAAGTTTGCCTGCACCGGCAGGGGATTTGTATATTTTTTCACCTCCCTGCCGGTTATGACCGTCAGCACGCCGGGCAGGGCAAGGGCCTTTGTGCAGTCAATGTTTTTGATCCGGGCGTGGGCCTTTGCACTTCCCGCAAACGCCAGGTGGGCAAGGTCCGGAAAGCTCATGTCGTCTATGAACCGCCCTTTTCCTGCGATAATACGCATATCACGTGATTTCATTTCTAAATACTCCTTGTATCCGGCCTCCGGAGAAAAAACTGACTGCCCCGGCCCGGAAAGTCAATCCGGGCCGGAGCCCTCCGGCTATTTATTTTGTTCTTCATACAGGCGCCTGGCGCACGCAGGGCCGTACCAGAGCGTGGGCAGCATGATCAGGCCCACAGGCACCGCAGTGATTACAATGAAGCTCTGCAGAGCCTCGATGCCGCCTTCGCCCATGTAGATCAGGATGGCTGCCACCGCGCCCATGGTAAGTGCCCAGAACACGCGCATGCTCGAAGGCGGATCATCCTTGCCGGTCACGCAGATGGAAATCGAAAGCGACATGGAGTCTCCGGTGGTTGCAAGAAAGATAAAGATCAGAAGCAGAAACACCGGAAGCAGAATCTGGGCCATTGGGAGCTGGCCCACAATTGCCAGAAGCGCCGCAGGCAGGCCGCTGGCCTCGAGCGGTTCTGAAATTACCCCGGAGTTTTCCATTTCAAAAAAGATCCCGGATCCGCCCAGGATGGTAAACCAGAAATGGGTGATAATGGGGGCTGCCACTCCGACTGCAGTTACCATCTGCCGTATTGTCCTGCCCCTTGAAATGCGGGCCACCAGTACCGCCATGAGCGGGCCGTATCCTATGAACCAGCCCCAGAAAAATATGGTCCACCATCCCAGCCAGCCTTCATCTCCGCGAAACAGGCTAAGTGTTGTGAAATCCTTGACGTAGGTGCCCATGGACTGGGTGAAGGTGTCAATTATAAATCCTCCGGGGCCGATAAACAGTATCAGCACCACCAGGGCCACTGCCAGAATGACGTTGACGCGGCTTAAAAACTGGATTCCCCTGTGAAGGCCAGTGACAGCCGAGATGGTGTATACTATTATCAGCGCGATAATTATGGTCAGCTGTGTTGAATAAACATCCGGAATTCCGAACAGCTCCTGCAAGGCAAAGCTTACCTGCAGGCCCAGAAACCCGATCGGGCCGATGGTTCCTGCCGCAACCGCCAGGATGGAAAACGCCTCCACCACCTTGCCGAGATTGTTTGTCATTATTTTTTCCCCGAACAGGGGATAGAGAAGCGCACGCGCCTGAAGGGGCACGCCCCGGTGATAATGGGAGTACATAAGCACTATCGCTCCCAGGGTGCCCAGAATCGCCCAGGCAAGAAATCCCCAGTGCAGAAAGCTCTGCTCCATGGCAGGCACAACCGCGGCCTCGGTGGCGGACTCAACTCCTGAAAACACCGGCGGGGTGGACAGAAAGTGATACATGGGCTCTGCTGCGGACCAGAACACTCCTCCGCCTGCCAGGAGCGTGCACATGATGATAGATACCCATCGAAACGTGCTCATCTCGGGCTCCTCAAGGTTGCCGAGCTTTACGTTTCCGTACTTGCTGAAACCCACAGCCAGGGCGATAAGAAAATTAAGCAGCATCAGCCACTGCCAGAAAGCCCCGAAGTAGTTGCTTGAAAGGCTAAAGAGCTTGTCCACAACGTCGGCGACAAAATCCACGTTTATCAGGGATGCAATAACGAATAAAACCAGCACTCCCCCGCTCAAAAGAAAAACAAGCCATTCCATTTTTTTCAGATCAGACAGCTGGCTTTCTCCTGTTTGGCCTGTGTTTTTCTGGCGGGCATCGTTGGTGTTGCTCATGATTTTTTCCCTCCTGCATGGGGTTTATAATTATATTTCACGCGTTGATTTACTTTGTTTTTTCCACGGCACTGCTGACTATGGAATCGATTTGAGCCTCGGTTTCGCCGGAAAGATAAGGCTTGAAATCCTCCTGCAGCATTTCGCGCATTTTATCCCGGGCAACGTCTGAGATGGTTTTGCAGCCGTCTGCCTCCCAGGCGTTATAGGTGCGGTGCTCCATTAGTTTGGGCATCCACAGCTCGTCTCTGTAATTTTCGAACGTGTGCTCGTGCATCAGAAAGGTGCCGCCCGGGCCGACTTCCTTGATAATTTCCATGGCGGTGCTTTTTTCATCAATGTTTACCGGCCGGCTCAGGCGCTTTAAAGCGCCCATGCATTCGTTGCAGAAAACCACGTCCGCGAAATCCACCAGAAGGTCGGAGTCAAGCTGCATGGAGTCGATAATGTCGGCGTTCATGGCTGTAACAGCGCCCACCATTCCGGTTTCAAATCCCGCCTGGGCATCAATGCATTTTGAATCCCTGAGCATTCCCGGCATGCGCACCGGCATGCCCAGCCAATGGCCCATCTGGGCCATGCAGCCCTTTAAAATTGCGAATTCTGGGCTTGCCATGTGCACGTTGCCGGTCATCATGTCCATGCCCCTGGCAAAACTGGTGTAAACAATCGGGGCGCCCGGGTTGACTAACTGGGCTGCGGTTATGCAGGCAAGGATTTCAGCGTGGGTCTGGGCGCAGGTGCCTGCAAGGGTAACAGGCGACGAGGTGCCCAGGATCGGCCCTGAGCTCAGTATGCTGCAGATGTTCGACCTTCCCATCTCCAGCATTGCCTCCAGGGACTCGCGGTCAATGCCGAGAGGCGGAAGAGTCAAAACCCAGCCTGATATGCAGGGTCGCTCCATGAATTTGTCACGTCCGCCGCAGGCAAGGGATGCCATTTCCACGGCGTCCTTTACGCATTGAGCCCCGTACATTCCGCCTGTTATATGCTTGCGGGTGTTTTTGATGCACTCGGCCCAGGTGTACCAGTCGTTATAGTCGCCTGGCACTTCCTGGGGGGTTACCAGGCCGCCGTTTATTTTTATGTTTTCGCAACGGTCAGCCAGCCTGGTCAGCTGCGATAGATCCTGCAGGCTGGCCGGGCGGCGCTCGTTGGTAAACGGGTCTTTTACGTTTGTGGCCATTGTCATGCATGAAAGCGCAGGCCGATGACCGTCAAAGGTCACGTCCCATTCAGGGTCCCGGGCGTAAAGGGTCACATCCGCCCGTCCCGGCACACGGTCCAGGGCCTTTTTTACGACCCCCGGCGGGATCTTTACAAGGTCCTGGTCCGAGATTTCGGCTCCTGCTTCCTCCAGTTTTTCCAGGGCCTCAGGCGCGGGAAGGCGCATGCCGATTTCCGAGAGAATGGCAAGTGCGCTTTCATGTATTTTTCCGATTTCCTCGGGCGACAGGAATTGAAGTATAGGCTGCATATCTGTTCTCCCTTTTTTATGCTTTTTGACTGTTTTATGGGCAGACCCTGTCTATGACTTTTTTCGAGGCTTCCGCTATTTTCGCGGAAAAGCGCGTGTCAATTGCAGCAAGCAGCATGTCCCGGCTGAGGACATTTTCCTTTTTCGCCATGGCTGCAAGCGAGCCAAGGGCAAAGTCCACTTTCTTAAGGCCGCAGGACTTAAGGTCAATATCCATTATCCTGGCACTGGTCTCAGGCAGGGCGAGGTCAGGATCAGCCCTGAGAACAAGTGTGTCCCCGCCCCATTGAGCAAAGCCTGACGCGCGCCTTTTTACACCCTCTTCGGCCAGGGCGATTACAACCGACGGCCGCGCGAGCCCGGTGTAGTCTATGGGGTCGGGCGATACTATCACCTCGCTTACCGAGTGGCCGGTAAGCACGGTGATGGGGTAGTCGTTTTTCAGGGTGGCGTGAAGACCGGCTGTCATTCCCGCCAGGCACAGGATCTCTCCGGCCGTGACAACGCGCTGTCCGGCCGCCCCGAGAATTAGAACGCCCTGTTCGCCGCTCTGCGGGGGGGTGCAGGTGGCGGCGACTGCCGGGGGAAGCTGCGGCTTGGGCATGCCGGATGCTATGTCCCTTACCGCCCGGCTGTATTCAGGGCGTTCATTTGCCGGTATTGGTCCTTTTTTCAGGGGGAGGCGCCCTATGCCCTCGTCAATTATTTTCGGAGATATCTTGTTTCTTTTCATGTAACGGCCGGGGCATGCCCCCCAGATATCGAGTGCGGCAAAGCCCGGGTATTTTAAAGCCTCTGAGAGCTCTTCGGCCAGTTCCTTGCTGTAGGCCGAGGTGCGCGTCAAATAAGGCGCTCCTGCGGCTTCAAGCACCTGGCAGGCATCCATGGGCCTTTCAGGCTGGTTGAGAAACCCTGAGCTTACAATGCTTTCCTGGGGAGTGGTTGCAGAGAACTGCCCCCCTGTCATGCCGAAATTAAAGTTGTTTAAAACAAGCAGGGTAAGATCAAGGTTCCTGCGGCAGGCGGCCAGAAGGTGCGCCCCGCCGATTCCAAGGCCGCCGTCGCCCATTGTCACCACCACGTGCAGGTCGGGTCGGGCGGTTTTCAGGCCTGCTGCATAGGTAAGAGCCCTTCCGTGCAGCCCGTGGATGGCATGGGTGTGGAAAAACGTGTCAAAAAGACCGGAGCATCCTATGTCGCTTACAATGGCAACGCGGGTGCCCGAAATCCCCATGTCTACGAAGGCGCGGTCCAGGGCGCGGACCACGCGCTCGTGGGAGCACCCGGGGCAGAATACAGGCGGCCTGCTTTCATTGAGAAGGCTATGCATTGACCACCTCCTTTATATTTTCAGGGGCAATCAGGCTGCCGTTCATACGGACAACCCGGTGCACGGTTTTGCCGGGCAGAATGCGTTCTATCTCGCCTGCGTACTGGCCCATGTTCATCTCGGGGACCACAATTGTTGAGGCGTTTCTGCATGCTTCTTTGATTTCCCGCTCCGGCACAGGCCAGAGTGTCTTTAAAACAAGGACCCCCACTGATTTTCCCCTGCTGCTCAAATCCTTGTATGCCGCCCTGGCTGTGCGGGCAGTGATTCCGTAGGAGACAATTACCGTTTCCGCGTCCTGCTGCCCGAGGTAGTCGTAAAACGTCATTTCCCCGATATTGTCCAGGATCTTTCGTTTCAGGCGGTCCTGGGTGTTCTGGATTTCTTCGGGATCGGTTGTTATGTAGCCGTCCTGTCCGTGGGTCGACGAAGTCTGTCTCACCGGCACCCTGGGGTGGCCTATGGGAAGAAAAGCCGGCACATCAGTGCCTTCAGGCGCATGAAACGGCAGAAACCCTTCTTCCGAAGCCATTTCTCTGCTAACCGGAACCGGCAATTTTATGGAATCAAGATCCACGCTTTCCTTGGTCAGTCCGATTTCCTTGTTTGAGGCCACAAAAACCGGGCAGCGGAAGCGCTCGGCAAGGTTGAACGCGTGCATTGTAAGAATGAGGCAGTCCTGCACGTTCGTGGGGCACAGAACTATTACCGGCTGGCCCCCTGAGCTGTTCCATCGCAGAAACTGAATGTCTCCGTCGGCTCCTTTGGTGGCCGAACCAGTGGAAGGCCCCAGTCGCTGGACGTCAATTATTACCAGCGGGATCTCCGAGCCGATGGCAAATGAAATCTGCTCTGAATAAAGGCTGATGCCCGGCCCGGAAGTGGCTGTCATGACCTTTAGCCCGGCCATGGATGCCCCGATGCAGGCTCCTATTGCCGCGATTTCGTCTTCAGCCTGCAGCACGTGCCCGCCGCTGGGCGGAAGAAGTTCCATTATGGTATTGAAAACCCCGGTTGCGGGGGTGATTGGATAGCCCGCGTAATAGCGGCACCCGGAGTAGAGCGCGGCCCACGCGGCGGCCTCGTTGCCGTCCAGGAGCCGCATGTTCCGGGATTGAGTTTGCATTGACATATTTAAGCCCTTTTTTGCCTATTGATGAATTATAATATCCACTGCGCCGGGCACCGGGCATACCGAGTAACATCCCCCGCAGCCTATGCATTTTTCCTGCATTACCCATGCTGCATTGTCGCCTGCCTGCATTGCGTCCTGGAAGCATACCTTGAGGCATCTGCCGCAGTTGTTGCAGAAGTCTGGGTTTACCCGGGCCTTTTCAGCCGGCATTTCCGAATACTGAAGGGCGGCGTCAGATGCTGTGCCAAGCATGTCCGAAACCGAGGCATAGCCCTTTTCATCCATGAATTTCTCCAGCCCCTTGACCTGCCTGCCCATCCACTCGTAGCCGTAGGCCATTACAGCAGAGCACATTTCCACTATGTGGGCCCCGCTCATGATGAACTGCACGATGTCGCGCCAGTCATAAGCACCGTTGGTGCCCGCGATATAGAGTTCATTTTTAAAAGCCTGGCGTACCTCGTTGATCCAGCGAAGGGTCAGCGGCTTTGTCCAGGGGCCGCCTATGCCAGCCTGGCCGTAGATAAAAGGCCTTCCGGTCTCGATGTCGGGTACAAAGCCTATGAACCGGTTTGTAAGGGTCACCGCGGAGGCGCCCGCCTTTTTGAGCTGCCCTGAAAAGGCTACCAGGTCTGTAACCTGGGGAGTGACCTTTATCATCACCGGAATGGATACCGAGTCCGCGACTTTCTGCGTAATCCCGCAGGCGTAGTCAAAATCCTGCCCTACGTTCATCCCCGTGCGCACCCCGGGCATGAGCTTTGGATGGGGGCATCCGAAGTTGAGTTCCAGCAGCGGGACTCCGGCATCTTCCATCTGCCTGCTCATATCCACCCATCCCTGCTCCTCGATAGAGCCGATGCTGCCTATAACCGTGGCATTGTTCTGCTCTGCGTAGCGCACTGTTTCCCTTATTTCCGGGATGAATTCCTCCGGGGTTTCAAGGGCCAGGCCGCTTCTGCTGTAAAGGCTGAACATTCGCGGGACCCTGCCCCGGCAGACCTCGTGTTTTTCATTCAAAAAGCGCCATTTTGCCTTGCCTGTCAGCTCGCGCATGGCAGGCGAATCCGTCATGGTCTTGGCGATTACTCCTCCTGCGCCTGCATCAATGCATTGCTTCATGTTTGCGGCGTTCAGGGTGGGTTCGGCAGAGGCCGCCACCAGGGGGTTTTTTATTTTAACTCCGCAGAATTCGGTTTCCAGGTTGGCCATGATGTTTCCTCCAGGTTATTTATAAATTTTTCAAACTGTTTTACTGAAGCCACTGCTTCCGCCCGGCAAGGCCCGGGAAACGCTGCCTGGCCTCATGGATTCGCTCGGTGTCCACCCGGGTGCGCAGGGTTACCTCCTCGTCTCCGCCGCCGGCCATTATCGTTCCCCAGGCATCCACGATCATGCTGTGCCCCGTAAGTGTGGCGCCGTGGTTGGGGCCGACGGCATTGGCTGAAATCAGAACGCTCTGGTTTTCAATCGCCCTGGCCCTGTTGAATATGATCCAGTGCTCCAGGCGGGGGTAAGGCCATGCCGAGCAGACCAGAAAGATTTCCGCCCCCTGGTCAGCCATGCGCCTGAACAGCTCCGGAAACCGCAGGTCAAAGCACGTGGCAAGCCCGAAGCTGGCAAGAGGGGTTTGCACAACGCATACCCGGCTGCCAGGGGTCAGAAGGCGGCTTTCTTGCGAATTGAATGCAAAAAGGTGTATCTTTCTGTATGATCCCAGGATTTCGCCTTCAGGGGAAAGGAGGTAGCTTGCGTTGTAGTAGGAATCACCTTCTTTGAGCACGAAGCTGCCGGTGTGGAGATAGCAGTTCATCTCTTTTGCCATGGACTGCATGGCAGAAAGGGTCGGGCCTGTTTCGGTTTCAGCCTGTTCATAATAGCTGTCAAAGCTCATAAAGCCGATGTTCCACAGCTCCGGCAGAATCACCAGATCGGCTCCCCTGCATTCGCGGATTCGTTTGACAGCCTTTTGTATGGCAGCTTCCTTGTTGTTTTCCACCACGCCCATCTGAATAGATGCAACGTCCATCGCAAAGCCTCCTTTATTCGTACTGCTCTGACATATAAGACAGGGGCAGGACATCGTAGGCCAGGTCAAGGCGGCGATTTAACACCGGGTCCTTAAGGGTTGCCTCAAAGCGCCTGCCGAACACGAAGCCGTCTGTCTTCATGCCCACCGTGCCTGAATAAATTATCGTGTTGTCCAGGGGGCCGCCTATTTTGCTCCTGACGAAATCCATGAGCTGTGCAGGCGTGAGAATAAGCTCCAGTTTTCCTTCCTGGTAGTCGATACGGCTGTCATCGCGGATGACGCTGCTTTGCATCACCAGTTCGTCCCAGTGGGCTTCGGCCTCGTCCAGGGGCCAGACAGTATTGCTGATTATGTTGGGGCAGATCTGCTTTGCCCTGGGGATGTCGGTTTCTTCCAGGTGCCTGTCTGTGTGGTCGCTTCCAAGTCCCACGTAAACGTTTTTTTCGTTTTCTATGAGCAGGACGTACTCAACTTCTCCGGAGGTTTTTGAGCCAAGCACCTCTGTGCTGCTGTCAGTGATAAGATTCCTGCACAAAACCGGATACAGGGAAGGGGTGGATGAAGGCGCGGGGATTCCCTTGGCTGCAAGTTCCTTTACGTGCTTTTGCACCTCGTCCTGATTGCGCCCCACGAATCCGGCGTTTACCATGCGCGTGAACCCGAATGCCAGGGGCTGAGTCACTCCGTTTTTTTCAAGTGTCAGGTGGGCTATCAAGTTTTCCTTCCTTTCGGCAGATATTCATTATGGTTTAAAATCAGGGGAGAATCGCTATTTCTTGTGATAACGGATCTCAAAGGTCACGCATCCATAGGGGATTTCATACGGCCCGTGGATCATTCCCGGCGGCCTGCATGCGTAAAATCCCGGCAGGTAGGTCTCCTTTTTCACCTTGTCATAAAGTGTTCCCTCAATTATCCACACCTCCTCCCAGAAGTCATGGACCAGGGTGTCTTTGGTCTCAATTCCCGGGGGAAACTTCAAAAGACGCGTGTAGTCTCCTGTTTCCGGGTCGTGGCTGAGGATTTTTTCCTTGATTCCAAGGCTGTCTCCTTCCACGGGTCGCCATTGATAAGCAGTATCGCAGTCAATGAATTCAATCTCCGGCTTGGCCATTTCAAATCCTCCTTATGTGGTATAATAAATTTGATATATCAGACTTTTGCCAAAAAATGTTTGCACCATGGGTCAGTGTTTATGTTTGTTTGCAGAAATATTAATTTAAATCCCAGGTTGTTGCCGTCAGGACCGTCTTGTTTTCCTGCATAAACCCCTCGCTGCGGGAGTCAGAAGGCTTCAAGGCCTTCTCCTTCAGGAAAAAGAATGGACCTGGCTTTTTTACGGGACATTTCAAGGTGAAACGCCATTTTCTGCCTGGCCTCTTCAGGTGCCTTTTCTGACAGCGCCTTTACCACGCCCTCGTGCTCAGTTATGACTTCATCAAACCTTCCGGGCGCTGCAAGAGCGTGTGCGCCCATGAGCTGGATCACGTCCCTGATTGCCTCCAGGCTGGACACCAGCCTTCGGTTATCGGTTATTTCGGTTAGCATGGCGTGAAAGGTGCGGTCATAGTGCAGAAAAGCCAGCTGGTCCCCGGCTTTAGCAGATTCTTTCTGTTTTTCAACTGTTGCGTTGATTTCGTCGAGGTCCTTTTGTGTAATTTTAAGGGCAGCTTTTTCTATTGCCATGAGCTCAAGGGCCTTTCTGAGCTCAAAGCTTTCGTTTAAGTCACGGAGCTCGAATTGAGAGATCTGGATTCCCTTGCGCGGAAGAAAGGACACAAGGCCTTTTGCGGAAAGTTCAAGCAGGGCCTCCCGCACCGGGGTCCGGGATATGTTTAACATTCCGGCCAGATCCTTTTCCTTGTAAATGCTCCCTGGCTGAAGATCTCCGGAGATAAGCGCCCTGTGCAGTGAACGGTAGGCGATTGTCTTGAGCGATTCCGGCTGATCCACAGGCTGCAAGACCCTTGGGGGAGATTCCTGTTTGTTTTTGTCTGCCATAATTGCAGCGACCCCCCTGCTATACTTTTTTGAAAGTTTCTTGACTGAATCTGGTATCTGATATATCACATACCAGGTTTTACGGTGTCAAGGGTTTTTTGCCCGAAACATTGTTTTTTGTAACTTTATCCATGAAATATGCACCGCCGGGGTATTGAAAGCTTTTTGAACCTGCTTGCAGAGTTGACAATTCGGATCCGGTGGTAAAAAATCAGGGGGGAAAATCCGCAAAAGGCAGGGGGAAAACTAATGCGCGAAATCACCGATCTTATCAACAGGGAAATCGCCAACGGCTCACCGGTTGTGTGCGCTGTTATAGTTTCAAGCACCGGCTCCACGCCCCGCGGGACGGGTTCACGTATGGTGATTTGCAGTGACGGCACCTGCGCGGGCAGCGTGGGAGGCGGACCTGCAGAGGCCATGGCCCAGAAAACCGCGCCCGGAGTATTTCAAAAAGGCGCGAGCAGGATTCTCAAACTGGATCTAACCGGAGGCCAGGCGGCTGATGCCGGCATGATCTGCGGGGGAAGAATGGAGATACTGCTTGAATACATACCGCCGGACGGGAAAAACAGGGAATTCTGGGACCGGGTGGCCCGGAATCTGGCCGCGGGCTGCAGTTTCCGGCTTATAACCGTGTTTGAGCATCTTTATGACCCCGAAGGCAGCGGTGTGCGGATATTGGCCCGGCAAACAGATGAAAACGGCCTTCCCGGAGAAATCCCGGCCCCCCTGCGCTCCGCTGCGGCGGAAAATACGGCCCGTGCCCGCAAGGCCTGTGTTTTGGAGCACAAGGACCTGAGGGTCCTGATTGAACCCTTACCCGGCCTTGGCAGGGTGATTATTGCCGGTGCAGGTCATGTGGGTGCGGCGGTGGCTTTTATTGCAGCACAGGTTGGATTCAGGACCCTTGTAATGGATGACCGGGGGGATTTCTTATCACCCGAGAGTTTTCCGGCGGCGGATCAGCTCCTGCAAATATCCGATTTCAGTTCATGTTTGTCCGGCCTGTACCCGGGACAGGACGACCATGTGGTAATAGTCACCCGCGGGCATCTTCATGACAAGACCGTCCTGGCCCAGGCTCTTCAAACCCCGGCGGGGTATATAGGAATGATGGGCAGCAGGTCAAAACGCGATGCCATATTCAGGGATCTGCTGCAAAACGGTTTTTCAGAGTCCGACCTGAGGCGGGTTCACTCTCCTATAGGCCTGGATATAGGCGCACAGACACCCGAGGAGCTGGCAGTAAGCATTGTTGCCGAGCTTATAGGCCACAGGGCCGGGAGAAGCTCGAGATGAAAGTCTGCGCCTTGATTCTGGCGGCGGGTTTTTCAAGCCGCATGCACGAGTTCAAGCCCCTTTTGCGGGTAAAAGGCCGCAGTGTTGTTCAAAGATGCGTAAAAAGCTTTCAGTCAGCATCCATAAGCGAAATCTTAGCGGTAACGGGCCACAGGCACGAGGAAACAGAAGCCGAGTGCCGGAGACTTCAGGTAGAAACAGTTTACAATCCCGAATATTCCAGGGGAATGTTCAGTTCGGTGCAGGCCGGCGTGAAGGCGATGCCCGCGGACACCGATGCGTTTTTTGTCATGCCCGCGGACATTTTCCTGGTAAGACCCTGGAGTTTATCCAGGCTGTGTCAATGCTTTGACGCAGAATCACCTCTTGTGGCCTATCCGTGTTTCAGGGGCCAAAGGGGCCACCCTCCTCTTGTTTCCGAACATCTGATGCCGGCTGTTTTAGACGCCGACGACCGGGGAGGGCTGCGCCGTGTTCTTGAAAATTTCGAACACGGGGCTTTTGATGTGCCGGTATTTGACCGCAATATCCTCATGGACATGGATCGTCCCGAGGATTTGCAGGAGATGGAAAAAAGACTGGAAGGAATCGCCAGGCTGGATTCCATGGAGGCCTGGGAGCTGGTTCGCCGCGTGGAGCCGATTTCTCAGAACGGCCTTTCCCATGGGCTTGCCGTGGCAAGGGCGGCGCGTTCCCTGGCTTCAGCCCTGAACCGTGCAGGCTGTAATCTGGATCCTGAGCTGGCATACACCTGCGGTCTGGTCCACGATATAGCAAAGGGGCAACCAGGGCATGAAAAGGCTGGAGGAGAGCTTCTGCGCAAAATGGGCCTTGATGACATGGCCCCGGCCGTGGCTGAGCACCGCGACGTTAAGCCCGGCCGGGAAGGCGGCGTGGGAATAACCGAGGTGGTGTTTATTGCAGACAAGATGATCCGGGGAGAAAAGCGGGTTGAAATCAAGGACAGGTTCCAGGAGAAGCTCGATCTTTACTGCAGTGACCCTGAAGCGGTTGCCGCCATCTCCGGGCGCCTGAAAAATGCCCTGGAGGTTGAAAAAGAAATTAGGAAAATCCTCGGCCGGCCGCTGCGCGAAGTCATTGATTCTCCTGTGAGCGACTCTTCATAAGGCCCAGCGTGGCGGTTATAATCAGCGCCCCTCCCGCCATGGTCGACCATCCAAGTGGTTCTGAAAACAGTATATAGCCGTAGACCGCGCCGAATATAACTTCCAGCATGCTTATGCTGCCGACCTTGGCTGAGGCAATGTAGCCTAAAGCCTTGTTGGTGGCAAGATGGGCAAGCACTGCAAAAAGTCCTATGGCAATCAGCCACGCCGCTCCTGCCGGAGGAACTGCAAAGCCGATGTCAGGGTGAAACAAAGGCGCCAGGCTGACTATCATGCCTGATACGCTGATGTAGAATATGGGGCTAAGTGCGTTGTTTTCAGCACTGATTCTCCTTACAAGGGTCATTGTCAGCCCCATGCCCGCAGAAGCCGCCAGGCCGGATAGATGACCGATATCTATTTCAAGGGCGCCGTGCTGTCCCGACCACAGTGTCAGGCCTGTTCCGATAAAGGCAAGAAATATGCATGCCCAGTTCCACAGCGAATTGGTATCCGAGGTAAGCCAGGGGGAAATCAGCGCGGCCACCACGGGATAAGTGTAAAAAAGGATAAGTGCCTGGAATAAAGGTATGCGCAAAAGCGCCAGGGTCAGGCACAAAATCCCCGCGGTCCCGGTAAGGCTGAGCAAGACCAGCGTGCCTTTTTTACTTCCCGCCAGGCGCGCCCCGGCGCTTCTGGCCAGAAGGATCAGGAAAATCGCGCCGAAGAGGCTGCGGCCGAACATCATGTGCCAGATCGTAAGATAGGGATCCGAAAACCTGATTACCACGTTCAGGCATGAAAACAGAAAGGCTGCCAGAACAGCCATTGCCGCGCCGGCAATTGTTGAGGAAACAGCTGTTGAATGCGTTGATGTGTGAGTTTTATTCAATTTTACACGGCAGTTTGAAAAATGGTTTATCAGAAATCAAGCGCCGGGGGCGTGAATCCGCCGAGTATTTCCGAGAAAAGTTTTGCGGCTTGAATCGTGGTCCGGTCCTCGAGATACGGCCCGACTATCTGCATGCCAACCGGCAGGCCGTGTTTTGTAAACCCTGCGGGAACAACCGTTGAGGGCAGGCAGGCAACCCCGACCAGGCCGGCCCAGCCCATCAGGTCCATGTATTCGCGCTTGCCGCCGTTTACATTAATCATTCGGTCATATAGGTATTGATGATCGTGCTCGACAGCAGGCAGGCAGGCCGCCGGGCAGATCAGAAGGTCAAATTCCCTGAAAAAGTCAGCCCACTTCTGACGGATAAGCTGGCGCATCCCGTTTCTAAACGTCCAGTCACGGTGAAGCTGCGTGGCGCCTCGCAGATGGCGGGCAAGGTATGACTGGTCGTTTGCAGAAAGAGTCTTTACGTCTTCCAGCCACTTGTTAAAGTACTTGTCCGGCGTGCCCGAGCCCATAACCGCTGCCAGCAGGCTGAGAAAGCAGTCGTGGCTTGCTGCAAAATCAACTTCGGGTTTTCTGTCTTCTATATTCGCCCCTTTTGCAGAAAGCCGGTCAACCGCTGCCTGTATTATATCGCCCACGGAGCTGTCAACCGGGCACACGGGGTCATCTGTCCAGAGCCCGATTTTGAGATCCTTCAGGGTGTCGCCGCGGGCTTCCGGAAGGTGTATCCGCCAGGCTCGTCTTTCAGCCGGCTCAGGAGATACAAGCAGGTCCATGGCAAGCAGGATGTCGTCTATGCTTCTGGCAAGCGGGCCCACAACCATGATGTCCGTGGAGACCGTGTGCTCGCCGGTAAAAATACCCGGAGGCGGGGGAATGTGGCCTTTCTGGGGCACTATGCCGAAGCTCGGCTTGTGCCCGTAGATGCCGCAGAAATGAGCGGGTGTGCGAATGGAGCCCCCTATGTCGCTTCCGATTTCAAGGGCGCAGAGCCCGGCGCTCAGGGCCGCGGCAGCGCCTCCTGAAGAGCCGCCCGGAGTGAGGTCCGTGTTATACGGGTTGTTGGTCTGCCCGTAGACCTTGTTGAAGGTTTGAAGATCCCCGCCGTAAAGAGGTACGTTTGTTTTTCCGAACACCACCGCACCGGCGTTTAAATAGGATTCCACCACCTCGGCGTTTTTTTCTGGCACATGCCCTTTTAACGCCGGGGCACCTGACGTGCAGGGCATGCCTGCAACCTCGAGGGTGTCCTTGATTGTGACGGGAACTCCGTGAAGCGGCCCCCGGCTTATGCCGCGGGCAAGGTCCCGGTCTGCCATTTCCGCGCGTTTTTTCGCCTCATCTTCACAGGTGCAGACAACTGCGTTTAAGGCCGGGTTTATTCGTTTAACCCTTTCCAGGAAGTACTCCAGGAGTTCCGCCGAGGAAATCCGCCGTTTTTTTATTGCTGCTGCCAGGCTAACTGCTGATTCAAAACCGGGTTCCTGCATGTCAGGTCCTTTCAACGGGTTTATGTAAAAGACAGGAGTTTAACCCAAAAAAAAGGGTTGTGCAACACAGGGCAACATCTCTTT